>NZ_JBHUVA010000011.1:0-116257 GCF_042670805.1 Micromonospora sp. NPDC057141
CCATGTTGGTTTATGGCCGAACTTCAAGACATCCGCACTGGAAGACACTGTGTCTTCGCCATGCACGTCCATTTGGTCTTCGTGACGAAGTTCCGGCACAAGGTGTTCACTGACCGGCACCTCACCCGGATGGAGCAGATCATGCGGGACGTGTGCGCCGACTTCGAAGCCGAGCTAGTCGAGTTCAACGGCGAGAACAACCACGTGCACCTCCGGGTCAACTTCCCGCCCAAGGTGGCCGTGGCCCGCCTGGTCAACTCACTCAAGGGCGTCTCGTCACGGCGGCTGCGACAGGAGTTCCCCGACCTGGTGCGCCACTACTACCGGGCCAACAAGCTCTGGTCAGGCTCATACTTCGCAGGCTCCGCCGGCGGCGCACCGCTGAGCGTCATCAAGCAGTACATCGAGCAGCAGAACCGTCCCGGTCAAAGCACTGCTCGGGCCTGACGGCCCTCCCAGCACGGGCCTTCACCCCCGGCCTGAAGGCCGGAGCACTGGCCCGCATTCTGGTAGCAGCCCATGGTGGGGCGGACCGGCTTGCCGGCCGGGCCGAGCACGTCGACGGCGAACGCGTCGGTGTAGCGCCGGCCGAGCTGGAAGATGTGCCCGACCTCGATCCCGCGCCGCATCGTCACCAGCTTGCCCAGCGGCAGCCAGGTGTAGCCGCCCGAGGCGGCGCGACGGACGTAGCCGGCGCGCAGCAGGAGCCGGTGGCTCGGCACCTCCGCGTCCGCCGGGTCCTCGCGCAGGGTCCGTAGCAGCAGGGTGGACATACGCAACAACATCAGCGCAGCGTACGACCGCGGTGACCGGCCGGCGAGGCGGTTTGCCGGTGGGAGGCCGCCCGCCTGCCGGTGGTTGCCGGCCTGCCCGGCTGCTGGCGCTCCGGGTGATGAACTCCCTCACGTTCCCGGAGCCGAGACGCCGGGTGTGGGTGGTCGGTGCCAGACTGTCTGACGTTAAGAAGGGGTCCCTATACAACCGTAGGCGTTAACAGGGGGCCCTTCCTTGCCGGCAAGGCGGAGGGTTCGGTGGGCTGGCGCAGTTTCGTGGCGGTGGGGGACAGCTTCACCGAGGGGATGGACGACGCGTATCCGGACGGCACCTACCGGGGCTGGGCGGACCTGGTGGCCACCCGGCTCGCCGCCGGGGCCGGCCCCGACTTCCGGTACGCGAACCTGGCGATCCGGGGTCGACTCTTCCCCAACGTGGTGGCCGAGCAGGTGCCGGCCGCGCTGGCGATGAAGCCCGACCTGATCAGCTTCGCGGCCGGCGGCAACGACGTGCTGCGCCGCACCTTCGACCCGGACGCGCTGATGGCCCGCTTCGACGACGTGGTCCGGCAGCTCCGCTCCGGCGGCGCGGACGTGCTGCTGTTCCGGTTCGCCGACGTGATGGCCCGGCTGCCCGGTCAGCGCCTCGTCGCCCCCCGGGTGCAGCTGCTCAACCAGGCCGTCGGGGAGACCGCCGAGCGGCACGGCGCGATCCTGGTCGACCTCTACGCCGACGACACCTTCCTCCACCCGATGCTCTGGAGCACCGACCGGCTGCACCTGTCGGCGGCGGGGCACCGGCGGGTCGCCGGGCAGGTGCTGACCGCGCTCGGGGTCGGCTGCGACGAGGACTGGCTGCTGGTCCCGCCGCACCCCGCGCCGACGCCGTGGCTGGCCGCCCGCGCCGCCGACCTGCGTTGGGCGGGCCGGCACCTGGCCCCGTGGCTCAAGCGCCGGCTCACCGGCCGGTCGTCCGGCGACACCGTCACCGCGAAGCGGCCGGTGCTCGGCCCGGTCCCCGACTGACCGTGCGGACCATCCACGCCGCGCCACTGCTGCGGCACACCCTCGACGACCGGCCGGTCGCCGACACGGCGGTGCTGGTGACCGGGGACCGGATCGAGGCGGTGGCGCCGATCGGTGAGCTGACGGCCGCGTACCCCCAGGTGCGGGTGCGGCGGTGGGCCGGCGTGCTCGGGCCGGCGCTGGTGCACGACGGGCCGCCGCCGCCCGCCCCCACCCCGCGCGAACGGGTGCACGCCCTGTTCCGGCTCGGGGCCGCCGCGGCGCTCGCCGCCCACGTGACCGAACCCGGGCTGCGGGCCGCCGCCGCCCGCAACGGGGTCGCGCTGCTGTCGTCCGTACGCCCGCCCGCGCTGGTCACCGGCGGCCGGGCCGACCTGGCCGTCTTCGCCGACGACGGGAGCTGCGTCGCCACGGTGGTCGCCGGCCGCCTCGTGCACCGCCGCGCCTGACCCCGCCCCGGCGGCTTGGTAGCGGCGTAGGTTGGGCTCATGCCCGTGCCGAGTGATCCGAACCCCCGCCTCCAGTCGTACGCCGACCCGCAGCGGCTCGTCACCTCCGACTGGCTCGCCGAGCACCTGGGCGACGAGGGCCTCGTCGTGGTCGAGTCCGACGAGGACGTGCTGCTCTACGACACCGGGCACATCCCGGGCGCCGTGAAGGTCGACTGGCACACCGAGCTCAACGACCAGGTGACCCGGGACTACCTGGACGCGGCGAGCTTCGCCGAGCTGTGCGCCGCCAAGGGCATCGGCCGCGACGACACGGTCGTCTTCTACGGCGACAACTTCAACTGGTGGGCGGCGTACGCGCTCTGGGTCTTCTCCCTCTTCGGGCACTCCGACGTGCGGCTGCTCGACGGCGGCCGGCAGAAGTGGGTCGCCGAGGGGCGGGAGCTGACCAGGGAGAAGGTCACCCGGCCGCGCGCCGCGTACCCGGTGCCGGAGCGCGACGACGCGCCGATCCGGGCGTACCGGGAGCAGGTGATGGCGCACGTCGCCGCCGGCAGGCCGCTGGTGGACGTGCGCTCGCCGGGCGAGTACACGGGCGAGATGCTGCACATGCCGGACTACCCCCAGGAGGGCGCGCTGCGCGGCGGGCACATCCCGGGCGCGGTGAGCAAGCCGTGGAAGTCGGCGGCGAACGACGACGGCACGTTCAGGTCGGCCGACGAGCTGCGGGCCATCTACGCCGACCAGCTCGGGCTGAGCCCGTCCGACGACGTGGTGGCATACTGCCGGATCGGCGAACGGTCCAGCCACACCTGGTTCGTGCTGCACCACCTGCTCGGCTACCCGCAGGTGCGCAACTACGACGGCTCGTGGACCGAGTGGGGCAACCTGGTCCGGGCACCCGTCGTGCAGGGCGACCAGCCGGGCGGCCTGACCACCGGCTGACCCGCCCGCCCTGGGACGGGGGCACCCGAGCGCCGGTGATCACCGGTACGGTGGGCGCCGGCATCGGACCGGGGAGCAGCAGCGTTGGACCGCACTTTCCAGGTCGACCTCCGAGGCGTGGTCGACCTGCTCAGCCATCACCTGTACGGCAGCCCACGGGTCTACGTCCGTGAGCTGATGCAGAACGCCGTGGACGCCATCACCGCGCGCCGGGCGACCGAGCCCGACGCCCCCGCGCTGGTGCGGATCTTCCCGCCCGAGCTGACCGGCGACGGGACGCTGCGGGTGCACGACACCGGCATCGGCCTCACCGAGGCGCAGGTGCACGAGCTGCTGGCCACCATCGGCCGTAGCTCCAAGCGGGACGAGCTGGGATTCTCCCGGCACGAGTTCCTCGGCCAGTTCGGCATCGGGCTGCTCTCCTGCTTCCTGGTGGCCGACGAGATCCGCGTCGTCACCCGGCACGCGGGCGAGCCGACCGTCCTCTGGACGGGCTACGCCGACGGCCGGTACGCCGTCGAGGTCGCCCCGGCCGGCCAGCAGCGCCCGGAGCCCGGCACGACGGTGACGCTGGTGCCGCGCCGCGACGCCGACCAGTGGTTCGGCACCGCGACCGTCACCGAGCTGGCCCGGCTCTACGGGGCGCTGCTGCCGGTCACCGTCCGGGTCGGCGACACGGTGACCACCACCGGCGGGCCGCCCTGGCCGACCGCCCCGGGCGCGGGCGTCGACCGGCCGGCCCTGACCCGCTACGCCCGGCAGCTGCTCGGCGTCGACCCGTTCGACGTGGTGCCGCTGTCGGTGCCCGAGGCCGGCCTGACCGGCGTCGCGTTCATCCTGCCGACCCCGGTGAACCCGGCGGCGCGGTCCGGCCACCGGGTGTACCTCAAGCGGATGCTGCTCACCGAGAATGCCGACGGGCTGCTGCCCGACTGGGCGTTCTTCGCCCACTGCGTGGTGGATGCCAGCGAGTTGCGGCCCACCGCCAGCCGGGAGGCGCTCTACGAGGACACCCTGCTCACCGCCACCCGGGAGGCCCTGGGCGGGCAGGTGCGCGGCTGGCTGGTCCGGCTGGCCCGGCACGACCCGCGCCGGCTCGCCGAGTTCCTCCAGGTGCACCACCTCGGTGTGAAGGCGCTCGCCCTGCACGACGACGAGATGCTGCGCCTGGTCGACCAGTGGTGGCCGATGGAGACCAACGTCGGCACCTCCACCCTGGCCGAGTTCCGGCAGCAGCACGGCCTGGTCCGGTACGCCGCCAGCCTGGACGAGTTCCGCCAGCTCGCGGCCGTCGCCGCCGCACAGGACCTGGCGGTGGTCAACGCCGGGTTCACGTACGACACGGAGCTGATCGAGCGGCTGCCGGCGGTCGACCGGTCGGTGCTCATCGAGCGGCTGGAGCCCAGCGACCTGGCCACCCGCTTCGACGCCCTCGACCCGGCCGTCGAACTGGCCCTGCGGCCGTTCCTCGCGGGGGCGCAGCGGGCCCTGGAACGGCTCGGCTGCGAGGTGGTGGTGCGGGCGTACGACCCGGTGTCGCTGCCCGCGCTCTACCTGGTCAGCCGGTCGGCGGCGTTCAACGACCAGCTCGCCGCGACCCGGGACGCGGCCGACGAGCTGTGGGGCGGGGTGCTCGACGCGCTCGCCGCGTCCGCCCCGCCGGACCGCCCGCAGCTCGTCCTCAACCACCGCAACCCGCTGGTGCGCCGGGTCACCACCCTCGACGATCCGGAGCTGGTCGGGCTCGCCGTCGAGGCGCTGTACGGGCAGGCCCTGCTGCTCGGGCACCACCCGATCCGCGCGGCCGACGCCGCGCTGCTGAACAGTTCCTTCCTCGGCCTGCTCGGCCGGGCCGTGCCGGGACGGGAGTGAGTGGCACCGATGAGTGACGACGAGCTGTGGCGGATGCTGCACGAGAGCACCGGCATGCCGTACGGCGCCGGGCGCACGGCCGCCCTGGAGCAGCTGCTGCGCCGCGCCGACGGCGGCGACGACCGGCACCTGGCGTTCGCCGTGCGGATGCAGGCCACCGCCGGGTACGTCTACGGCGGTGAGCCGGCGAAGTCCTTCGTCACCTTCTCCTGGTGCCTGGCCGAGTTCGACCGGGACCCGCAGCCCTACCACCAGCGCTATGCGCACCAACTCCTCTGGCACTTCAAGTACATGGTCAACGCCATGCTGAAGTTCCCCGAGCTGCCGCTGGACCGCACGTACGCGGCGCTCGACGACATGCAGCGCCGGTACGCCGGGGCGGGGCACAGCCTCCAGGCCGTGCACAAGCACCGCTACCTGGTCGCCGACCACGTGGGCGACGCCGAGGCCGCCGAGCGGTGGTACCGGGAGTGGCTGACCGCCCCGCGCGACGAGCTGTCCGACTGCGCCGGCTGCGACCCCACCACCCAGGTCGCCCACCTCGCCCACGTGGGCCGGCACGACGAGGCGGTGGCGCTGGCCGAGCCGGTCCTCGCCGGCCGGCTGACCTGCACGGAACAGCCGCAGGCGATCCTCACCGCGCTGCTGGTGCCGTACCTGCGCTCGGGGCGGGGCGACGCGGCGCGGGACGCGCACCGGGAGGCGTACCGGCGGCTGCGGGGCAACCTGTCGGACCTGTGGGACATCGGCGACCACGTCGAGTTCTGCACGCTGACCGGCAACGAGGCGCGGGCCGTGGAGATCGTCGAGCGGCACCTGGACTGGCTGGACCGCGCGCCCACCCCGGCCGCCGCGATGCACTTCGCGGCCACCGCCGCCGCCGCGCTGCGCCGGGCGGCCGAGGCCGGCGACGTCACCCTGCACCGGCGGGCGGCCGGCGACCGGCCGGCGGGCGAGGCGTCCGCCGCCGCGCTCGCCGCCGAGCTGGCCGACACGGCGACCGCGCTGGCCGCGCGGTTCGACGCCCGAAACGGCACGACCCACCAGTCGGAGTGGATCGCCCGGCGGTTGGCCGCCGGGTTCGGCGGCGAGCACCTGCCGCTGTCGGCCAGCCTCCGTCGTCGCCCGGCCCGCCGGCCCGAGCCGCCGGCGGTCCCGGCCCCGGCGGCCACCGTGCCGGCCGAGGCCACCGCCGACGAGCTGCTCGACCTGGCCGACGAGCGCTGGCGTACGCACGACCGGGCGGGCTTGGCCGCCGCGCTGGCCGCCTACGACGAGCGGTTCGGGGCGACCGGGCAGCCGCCCCGGGCGGCGGCGCGGCGGCTGGAGCTGCGGGCCGGCGAGCTGACCGACGCCGACGGCCCGCAGGCGGCGCTGGAGGCGAACCGGGCGGCGCTGGCCGCGTACCGGGAGCTGCCGGACCCGGTGCGGGAGCAGGTGGTCGCCGGCCGGCTCGGGGTGCTGCTCTGCCTGACGGGCGACGGCGAGGAGGGGCTGGCGCTGGCGCGAGGGTCCGCCGACTTCCTCGCCGGGCACGGCGACGCCCGGGAGCGGGCCGCCGCGCACGACCGGCTCGCCATCGCCTTGGCGCACCTGCACCGGTGGGAGGAGGCGCTGGCCGCCGCGGATCTGGCCGCCGCCGAGGCCGACGGCGACCCGTGGCTGGCCGCCCGGGTGGCGCTGCACCGCGCCCACGCCCTGGAGGAGCTGGAGCGGCCGGAGGAGTTCCGGGCCGCGACCGAGCTGGCCCGCCGGCTCGCCCGAAAGGTGGGCGTGGCCGAGCTGGTCACCGCCGCCACCCTGGCGTACGCGCGGGCGGCGGACGACCCGGCCGAGCGGGTGGCCGCCTGCGACGAGGCGCTGGAGACGGCCCCGGCGCAGGCCCGGTTGCCGGTGCGGGTGTTCCGGGCCCGGGCCCTGCTCGGCGCGGACCGGGCGGCCGAGGCGGTGGAGGACTTCGCCGAGGCGGTGACCCTCTGCGTGGAGCAGGGTGCCGACGGGGACGCCTTCCTGCGCTGGGAGCTGGCGAGCGCGTACCGGGTCGCGGGGCGGCCGGCGGAGGCGGCCGAGGTGGCGGAGGAGGCGGTGCTCGGGCTGGACCGGCTCGGGGCGCAGGCCGAGGCGGACCGCTGCCGGCACCTGCTGGCCGGGATCTACGTCGACCTCGGTGAGCTGGAGCCGGCGCTGGCCCTGCTCGACCAGCTCGCCCGCAACCTCGACGGGCCGGACAACCTGCCGCACCGGGCGCAGGTGCTGGAGGAGGCCGGCGGCCTGCTCTACGACGCCGACCGGGACGCGTTGGCCGCGCAGCGGTTCGCCGAGGCGGCCACCGCCTACCGGCTGGCTGGGGCACCGGTCGACGAGCTGCGAGCCCGCCGCCGGGAGGCCGAGGCCCTGAACTGGTCCAGCGACGTGCCGGCGGCGCTGCGCGCCGTCGAGGTGGTGGACGGGCTCGCCGCCGCGCTGGCCGGCCGGCCGGAGGTGCCGCCGGTGGTGACGTACGAGGTGGCGCTCGTGGCCGAGGCCGGGGCCCGGGTGCTGGCCGCCGACGACCGGCCGGACGAGGGGCTGGACCGGCTGGCCGGGGTGCCGGCCCGGCTGCGGTCGATCGAGGCGTTCGGCGAGGCGGCCCGGGTGGAGCTGCTCGGCGGCGAGCTGCTGGTGCGCGCGGGCCGGCCGGGCGAGGCGGAGCCGCTGCTGCGGGAGGTGCTCGGCGGCCTGCCTCCGGGCTCCCGTCCGGCGTCCCAGGCGGCGTGGCTGCTCGCCCGGGTGCTCGACGAGCTGGGCCGCCCGGACGAGGCGGCGGCGGTCCGCGCGGAGCACGACCTGCCCGGCGACGACGACTGACTGTGAGCATGGCGGGCACGGCCCGACGGCCGGCGGGCCGCGCGGGCCGCCGGGCCGGCGCGGCCGGGCGGTTGATGGGCCGGGCGGTTGATGGGCCGGGCGGGTTGATGGGCCGGGCGGGTTGATGCGGCCGGGCGGGCGGTGAGGCGACCGACGGGTAACCGAGGCGACACGCCGCACCGGGCCGGGTCTACGCTTGCCCGGTGACGGTGGAACAGCGGGCACGGGGGGCGGCGGGCGGCGTGGCTGGCACTGGGCGACGGCGGTCGCGGCGGGACGAGATCCTGGAGATCGCGGTCGGGCTCTTCGCCGCGCGGGGATACCACGGCGTGTCGATGGACGACATCGGCGCGGCGGCGGGCGTCACCGGCCCCGCCCTCTACCACCACTTCGCCGGCAAGGAGGCGATGCTGGCTGCCGCGCTGATCCCGGTCAGCGAGGGGCTGCTCGCCGGCGGGCAGGAGCGCGCCGCCGGTCATTCCGACGAGCCACGGGGCGTGCTGGAGTCGCTGATCGACTTTCACGTCGAGTTCGCGCTGGCCAACCCGGCCGTGATCGCCCTGCACCTGCACGAGCTGGACCGGTTGCCGGACGAGCCGCGCCGCCGGATCCGCCGGCTCCAGCGGCTCTACGTGGAGCAGTGGGTGACGGTGCTGACCGCGCTGCACCCGGGCCTGCCCGACGGCGAGGCGCGGGTGCTGGCGCACGCCGCGTTCGGCCTGATGAACTCGACGCCGTTCCTCGGTGGCGAGGTGGACCGGCAGCGGCGGGCCGCGTTGCTGCGCGCCGCCACCCTGGCCGCCCTCCTCGCCGAGGCCGACGCCTAGGGCCTGTCGCACCCCCACGATCCGTCGTCGTCGCGCACCACCGGCGATTCTTGGACAGTTACTGTTCATTCTTGACGACAACTGTCCAAGATCCAGGCGGGCGGTCAGTGGCGCTCGGTCCGGCGGGGGCGGGTCGGGGACAGCCAGCCGAGGAACCGGGCGTGCATCGCGGCCTTGTCGGGCCGGCCGCCGAGCCGGTACATGTCGTCCATGGCATCGTGCATCGTGGCGGCCAGGTAGAACGCGAGCGCGACGGTGTGGCCGTGGAACTCGGTGGGCAGGTCGAGCCGCGCGGGCGGGCAGGGCCACTGGGCGGCGCAGACCCGGCAGAGCCAGGCGGGGCGCATCGGCAGGTGCGGGCGGGGCATCAGGGCACCCGGGTGGGGCTCGTGCCTCGGGCCGGTGCGGCCTGCCGCAGGGCCACGGTGAGCCGGTGCAGCCCCTCGCGCAGCACGAACAGTTCGCGCTTGGCGACGGCGTCGCCCCTGGCGTCCAACTCGTACGCCTCGATCCACGTCCAGCCGTGGTAGGTGTGCCGGTCCTTCACTTCGCGGATGACCCGCACGGTGATCGGCTTGACGAACTGCGGGCTCGCGGCGCGGGTCAGGTGCAGCACGTCGCCCGGGTCGATCGGCCGGTCGATCACCGTCGCCTCCCGGCCCCGGCGGTTGCCGGTGCGGTGGGTCCTTCTCGGTTCGGCATCTGCTTCCCCTGTCCGTGGCCGTTGGAGAGGGGGCCGCCCGCGCTTGGTGTGCAGGACCGACCGGGCGGCCCCCTCGACGAACGCGGGCAGGGGGCTCCTCTGCCAGCCCGACCCACGCCGTCCCCAAACAACCTGTCGCATAGTGACAGGACGCGAACACAGCGTTAGGATAGGACTTCGGGACGTTCAGGACGTTGAGGTAGGAGAAGCAGTGAATCATGGGTTGATTGCGGCCATGGCCCAAGCTGGCGAAACAGCAGAGAGCCTCGCAGCTCAGGTAGGGGTGGATCCAAAGACCGCTCAGCGATGGGTAAGCCTGGGACGCATACCGAGGCCGCAGCGTCGCTCGCAGCTCGCAGCTATCCTCGGTCGGGACGTAGAGGACCTTTGGCCGGATGTCCTGAAGCGTCGTGAGCCGGCGTGGTTCCGGCCATGGGTGGAAATCGAGCGCGAGGCCGTCGCGCTGCGCGGATTTCAACTCGCCTGGGTGCCGGGCCTCCTACAGACCGAGGCGTACGCGCGGGCGACCGTCGAAGGCGAGGGCCTGTCACCATCCGAGGTCGACGAGTTGGCGGCGACGCGGCTCGCTCGTCAGGCGATCCTGCGACGGCACGGTGGCCCGCTGTACGTCGCCGTCATCGACGAGGGCGTCCTCCGCCGCGCCCGCCCCGATGCCCGCGAGCTGATGGCGGCACAGGTGGAGCACCTGGTGGAGTGCGCGCAGCTCCCCTCGGTGCAGATCCACATCGTGCCGGCGTCCGCCGGGATGTACCCGGGCTTCGGCGGCCCGTTCACTCTCGCCGAGTTGTCTGATGGGGCGCGCGTGGCATACGTCGACAGCCAGGCGCAGGCACAGATTCTGGAGCAAGGGGCGGATCTTGTTACCCTGGAGCGACGGTGGGAACGCATCCGGGGCGAGTCCCTGTCTCGGTCGCAGTCTCTGGACCTCCTGCGGGAAGCGGCGGCAGCATGGACATGAACGACGCGCAGTGGCGTAAGTCAACGAAGAGCGGCAACAACCAGGGCGACTGCGTCGAGGTCGCCGACAACCTGCCCGGCGTCGTCCTCGTCCGCGACACGAAGGACCGCGCCGGCGGGACCCTCTCCTTTTCGCCGGCCTCGTGGCGCGACTTCGTCGAGTTGGCGAAGCGCGTCGCCTGACCCGCTCACCCGCAGCCCCTCGACCCGCAGGCCCTCGCATACGCCGGGGCCTGTTCTATTTCTACAACAGCTCGACACGGGCTGCTGAATCTGCCCCTGTGCTACGCGCTTGACTCGTGGGCGGCCCGTCACCCATGGTTCCCTGGCATCGTCCCCACCCCTGGACGCTGGAGGAGAACATGATCGAATCGCTGCTGGTGGCCAACCGCGGCGAGATCGCCCGTCGGATCATCCGAACCGCGAACCGGCTCGGAATCCGCGCGATCGCGGTGCACTCGGAGGCCGACGCCGGCCTGCCGTTCGTGACCGAGGCCGACGAGGCTGTCTGTGTGGGTCCGGCGAACCCGGCCCAGAGCTACCGGAACGTCGACGCCATCCTCGCCGCCGCCAAGTCGACCGGCGCGCAGGCGATCCACCCCGGTTACGGCTTCCTGTCGGAGAACGCCGACTTCGCCCGTACCGTCGAGAGCAGTGGGCTGATCTGGGTCGGGCCCGGCGCGGACGCGATCACCGCGATGGGCGACAAGATCAACGCCCGGAACCTGATGGCGGCTGCCGGGGTGCCGGTCGCGCCCGGCACCACCGAACCGGCCGCCGACCTCGACGCGGCGGTCGCCGCCGCCGCGCAGATCGGCTACCCGGTGATGGTCAAGGCTGCGGCGGGCGGCGGCGGCATGGGCATGGGCGTGGCCGTCGACGAGGCCGCGCTGCGCACCGAGTACGACAAGGTGCGCGCGTTCGCCGAGCGGATGTTCGGGGACGGGTCGGTGCTGATCGAGCGGTACTTCCCCCGGGTGCGGCACGTCGAGGTGCAGATTCTCGGCCTTGCCGACGGCCGGGTGGTGGCGCTCGGCGAGCGGGAGTGCTCGGTGCAGCGGCGCAACCAGAAGCTCGTCGAGGAGTCCCCGTCCCCGGCGGTCTCGCCGGAGCTGCGGGCGCGGCTCCTGGCCGCCGCCGTGCGGGCCGGCGAGGCGGTGGGTTACCGCAACGCGGGTACGGTGGAGTGCCTGCTCGATCCCGCCACGCAGGAGTTCTTCTTCCTGGAGATGAACACCCGGCTCCAGGTCGAGCACCCCGTCACCGAGCTGGTCTATGGCGTGGACCTGGTGGAGGAGCAGCTGCGGGTCGCCGCCGGCCTCGCGCCGACGTTCGACCCGGACGCGCTCGCCCCGCGCGGCCACGCCATCGAGCTGCGGATCAACGCCGAGGACCCGAAGCGGTTCCTGCCCGGCCCCGGCGCGATCACGACGTGGCGCGAACCTGCCGGCGACGGCGTGCGGGTCGACTCCGGCTACGTCGCCGGCAACACGGTCACCCCGTTCTACGACAGCCTGCTGGCCAAGCTCATCGTCAGCGGCGGGGACCGGGCGGAGGCCCTCGCGCGGGCCCGCGCCGCGGTCGCCGAATTCGAAGTGGCCGGCCCCAAGTGCAACCTCCCCTTCTTCGCCGAGCTGCTGGAGAACGAGGAGTTCCTCTCCGGCAACTACGACACCACCATCGTCCCCCGCATGCGCTGACCCACCGCTTCGCCTCGTTGATCGCCTTGTTGATCAAGAGGTTTGCGTCACCGTTCATGCCGGATCCTGACGCAAACCTCTTGGTCAACTTCGCGGGCGGGCCGGGACAGGCCGGCCAGGGGGCGGGGCGTCGGCGGGCCGGCCTGGCGTCTGGTCCCGGCCTGGCGTCTGGTCCCGGCGTTCTGGTTGTCTGGAGGGACCATTGGTCGTCCGGCGTCGCCCCGTCGGCCGCCCCCACAAGGGGCGGCGGCGCGTGCGGCACCCCCGGCGGCCCGACGTCACAGCGAGGTGACCATGAGCCAGATGCCAGCGGCGGTCTCGATCCGGGAGGTCGGGCCGCGCGACGGGCTCCAGAACGAGGAGCCCATCCCGACCGACGCCAAGGTGCGGTTGATCGACGCGCTCTCCGGCACCGGCGTGCGCCGCATCGAGGCGGTGTCGTTCGTGCGCCCCAAGGCGATTCCGCAGATGGCCGACGCGGACGAGGTGTGGCGGCGGGCCGCGAAGGTCGACGGGGTGCGCTACTCGGCGCTGGTGCCGAACACCCGGGGCGCTCAACGGGCCCTGGCGGCCGGGTTCACCGAGATCGAGGTGGTCGTCTCGGCCAGCGACACGCACAACCGGCGCAACGTCAACCGGTCCACCGCCGAGTCGCTCGACGACATCGCCGAGCTGATCGACCTGCTGCACGGTGCCGGTGCCACCGCCGAGGTGATCGTGGCGACCAGCTTCGGCTGCCCGTACGAGGGGGATGTCGACCCGGCGCGGGTCGCCGGCATCGTCGACCGGGTGGTCCGCGACGGCGCGGACCGGGTCGCGTTCGGCGACACCACGGGCATGGGCACGCCGCGCCGGGTCCGCGAGCTGATCAGCGCGGTACGGGACCGCAATGCGCACGTCCCCGTGCTGCTGCACTTCCACAACACCCGGGGCACGGCGCTGGCCAACGTGCTGACCGCCCTGGAGCTGGGGGTGACCGAGTTCGACGCCAGCGTCGGCGGCCTCGGCGGCTGCCCGTACGCGCCGGGGGCCAGCGGCAACCTGGCCACCGAGGAGGCGGTGCACATGCTGCACGACATGGGCATCGACACCGGCATCGACCTGGCGGCCCTCATCGAGGTGGCGGAACTGGCCGAGCGCCTGCTCGGCAAGAAGCTCCCCTCCGGCGTCCTGCGGGCGGGCCCGCGCACCCGGCTGACGCCACTGCCGGCCTGACGGGCAGGGAGACGCGACGGGAGGGGCGGGAGACTCGGGGGAGGGGCGGGAGACACGACGGGAGGGGCCGGCGGCGTGCCGGCCCCTCCGGTGTTCGCGGTCGGTCAGCCCACCGGGGCGAGCGCGGCGGGCCAGCTGTCGCGGAAGACGGCCGCCCCGCTGCTGTCCGTGCCCCGCTCGGTGGCGCTGCGGGTGCCGGCGAACAGGCTGGTCACCCGGCTCGCCTCGGCGCTGCTCGGGTACGGGTTGGTGCAGCTGGTGCCGGCGCTGCCGCCGGACATCAGGATCGCGCAGTTGCCGTTGTAGTTGTCCGGCAGGCCGAGGATGTGCCCGATCTCGTGGGTCATGATCCGCAGCGGGCTGTACTGCGCGGCCTGCTGCGTGTCGATGTAGACGCGGCCGTTGCCGAGGCTGGTCCGCACGGCGTACGAGCCGCCGCCGGTGATCTGGTAGATCCGGAGGTTGGTGCCGCAGTTCGCGGTGAGCGTCAGGTTCGATGTGGCGTTGTTCCAGATCGTGGCGGCCTGGTTGGCGATGCTGGCGTAGCTCGGCGCCTGGCTGGTGTTGTAGCAGATGGTCATGGCGGCGGACGCGGGCGACGGGCTGGCGAGGGTGACGCCGAGGGTGGCACCGGCCGTCGCGACCATCGCGACCAGGGTCCGGCTGATTCGTGAGGCCATCGCTGACTCCAATCCGGAAGGGGGTGGCGGAAGCCTAGCCATAATTATCTATTCATTTCAATATTTGGATCATTGGTACGGTTGGTCGGCGGCGTGCCCGACGCTCGGCCCACCCGGGGTCGCCGACGGGGTGGCGGATGAGCTACCCTAACGATCGTTCAGGGCGGCCGGTGCGCCCGCGCGGCGGCCGGCACGGGTGGCGGCAATGGGGAGTCGGCGTGACGCTCGACGGTGAGGCACTGGAGCAGCTGCGTAAGCGCGCCCGGGTCGGCGGTGCGGACAAATACCACGCGGCCAACGCCGCCAAGGGCAAGCTCTTCGCCCGCGAGCGGGTGGTGCTCCTGGTCGACGAGGGCTCGTTCGTCGAGGACGGCCTCTACGCCAACGCGCTGGCCGAGGGCCTGCCCGCCGACGGCGTCGTCACCGGCACCGCCATCATCGACGGCCGGCCGGTCTGCCTGATGGCCAACGACTCCACGGTCAAGGCGGGCAGCTGGGGCGCGCGCACCGTGGAGAAGATCATCCGGATCATCGAGCGGGCCTACTCGACCGGCGTGCCGATGGTCTACCTGGTCGACTCGGCCGGCGCGCGGATCACCGACCAGGTCGACCTGTTCCCCGGCCGACGCGGCGCCGGCAAGATCTTCTGGAACCAGGTCCGCGCCTCCGGCTCGATCCCGCAGGTGTGCGCGCTGTTCGGGCCGAGCGCGGCCGGCGGGGCGTACATCCCGGCGTTCTGCGACGTGGTGGCGATGGTCGACGGCAACGCCAGCATGTATCTCGGCTCCGACCGGATGGTCGAGATGGTGACCGGCGAGAAGACCACCCTGGAGGCGATGGGCGGCGCGAAGGTGCACTGCACCGAGTCCGGCGTCGGGCACTTCCTCTGCAAGACCGAGGCCGAGGCGCTCGACGTGGTCCGCCGCTACCTGTCCTACCTCCCGGCGAACTGGACCCAGCCGCCGCCGGCCGCCGAGGCGACCCTCGCGCCGGCCAAGGCCGATCTGGCCGCACTCGTGCCGGCCAGCGAGCGGCAGGCGTTCGACATGCGCCGGTACGTCAAGGGCCTGCTCGACGACGGCAGCTTCTTCGAGATCCAGGCACTCTGGGCCAGGGAGCTGACGATCGGCTTCGGCCGGCTCGACGGCGAGGTCGTCGGCGTCGTCGGCAACAACTCGATGTTCAAGGGCGGGGTGCTCTTCGTCGACTCGGCCGACAAGGCGACCCGGTTCGTGCAGCTCTGCGACGCGTTCAACGTGCCGCTGCTGTTCCTGTCCGACGTGCCCGGGTTCATGGTGGGCAGCGCGGTGGAGAAGCAGGGCATCATCCGGCACGGGGCCAAGATGATCACGGCGATCTCCGAGGCGACGGTGCCGAAGATCTGCGTGGTGGTGCGCAAGGCGTACGGCGCGGGCCTCTACGCGATGGCCGGCCCCGGCTTCGAGCCCGACGCGACGATCGCCCTGCCCACCGCGAAGATCGCGGTGATGGGCGCGGAGGCGGCCGTCAACGCCGTCTACGCCAACAAGATCGCCGCCATCGCCGACGAGGCGGAACGGGCCGCCTTCGTCGCCGCACGGCGCGCCGAGTACGAGCGCGACATCGACGTCGTCCGCCTCGCCAGCGAGCTGGTGGTCGACGCGATCGTCGAGCCGCACGAGCTGCGCGCCGAGCTGGTCCGCCGGTACGCCGCCGCCCGCACCAAGGACCGACACTTCTCCCGCCGCAGACACGGCGTCACCCCGGTCTGACCGCCGCACCCCCGGACGAGCACCACCACCGCGACGCCGGGGCCACCACTGTGACGGCCACCACCGCGACCCAGGACACCCCGTCCGTCGGCGTCACGAGCGCCCGACGGAGGACTGCGTACAGGAGGAACCGATGGACTTCCGGCTCACCGAGGAGCAAGAGGCGCTGCGGGAAAGCGTGCGGGACTTCGCCCGCGAAGTGGTCGCCCCGGTCATCGCCGAGCACTACGAGAAGCACACCTTCCCGTACGAGGTGATCCGGCAGATGGGCAAGATGGGCCTGTTCGGCCTGCCCGTTCCCGAGGAGCACGGCGGCATGGGCGGCGACTACTTCGCGCTCTGCCTGGCCCTGGAGGAGCTGGCCCGGGTCGACTCCAGCGTGGCGATCACCCTGGAGGCGGCCGTCTCCCTCGGCGTGATGCCGATCTTCCGCTTCGGCACGGCCGAGCAGAAGGAGCGGTGGCTGCCGAGACTGGTCAGCGGCGAGGCCCTCGCGGCCTTCGGCCTCACCGAGCCCGGCACCGGGTCGGACGCCGGTGGCACCCAGACCCGGGCCGTCCTCGACGAGTCCACCGACGAGTGGGTGATCAACGGCTCGAAGGCGTTCATCACCAACTCGGGCACCGACATCACCGCCCTGGTCACGGTCACCGCCGTCACGGGCACCCGGCCGGACGGGTCGAAGGAGCTGTCCACGATCATCGTCCCGTCCGGCACCCCCGGCTTCGCGGTCGCCCCGGGCTACTCCAAGGTCGGCTGGACCGCCTCGGACACCCACGAGCTGACCTTCGACGACTGCCGGGTGCCGGCGGCCAACCTGCTCGGCGAGCGCGGCCGGGGCTTCGCCCAGTTCCTGCGCATCCTCGACGAGGGCCGCATCGCCATCGCCGCCCTGGCCGTCGGCCTCGCCCAGGGCTGCGTCGACGAGTCGATCAGGTACGCGGGCCAGCGCCAGGCGTTCGGCCAGCCGATCGGCAACTACCAGGCCATCCAGTTCAAGATCGCCGACATGGAGCTGAAGGCGCACACCGCCCGCCTGGCCTACTACGACGCCGCCGCCCGGATGCTGGCCGGCGAGCCGTTCAAGCGGCAGGCGGCGATCGCGAAGCTGCACGCCAGCACGATCGCCGTGGACAACGCCCGCGAGGCGACCCAGATCCACGGCGGCTACGGCTTCATGAACGAGTACCCGGTGGCCCGCTTCTGGCGGGACTCGAAGATCCTGGAGATCGGCGAGGGCACCAGCGAGGTCCAGCGCATGATCATCGCCCGCGACCTCGGCCTGTGAAAGGAAGGGCCCCCTATTAACGCCTGCGGTAGAGAAGGGTCCCCTTCTCACGCCGCACGTCCCCCGCGCGGGGCGCGGTGGGATACCCGTGCCGGTCGGCGTCGGCAGGGCGACGGTTGGCTGCCGGCCGTCACACCCGATCCGTACCCTTCCTGCCCATGACTCCCGATCATGACCGTCCGCCTGGCGCGGACGGTCGTACCGGACTGTCGGCCCTGCTGCGCGCCCACCGACGCGCCGCCGGCCTCACCCAGGCCGAGCTGGCGGCCCGCGCGGGGGTCGGGGTGCGGACGGTCCGCGACCTGGAGCGGGGTCGGTCCGCGCGACCGCAGCGGACCACCATCGACCTGCTGGCCGGCGCCCTCGGCCTCGCCGGTGCGGCCCGGGCGGCGTTCGTCGCCGCCGCCCGGGGGACGGCCCCGGCCGATCCCGCCCGCGCGGCCGACGAACCACCCGCCGCCCCGCCGCCGTCGGTCCCCCACGCGGTCGGCGTCGGGCCGCCGTCGGCCGCCCACCCCGGGGGTACGCCGATCGCGCTCCCGCCTCCCGTCGAGCTGATCGGCCGGGAGCGGGACGTCGCCGAACTCGTCGAACTGCTCACCGCCGACCACGGCCCGCAGGTGGTCAGCCTGGTCGGGCTGGCCGGGGTGGGCAAGACGGCGCTGGCCCTGGCGGTCGCCCACGCCGTCGCCGGGCGGGCTCCGGGCGAGGTCGCCGGAGTGCTCGTCGGGGAGGGCTCGGATCCGGCCGACGTGCTCTCCGCTGCGGCGGCGGCCTTCGGCGCGGCCCGCGCGTCCGACCTCGCGATCCGGCTCGCCGCCCGTCCGGCGCTGCTGCTGATCGACGCGGTGGAGCGGGCGCCGGACCCGGTGGCCGGGGCGCTGCACCGGCTCGCGGGGGCGGTGCCCACGCTGCGGGTGCTGGTCACCGGGCGGCACCCGGTGGGCGTGCCCGGCGAGCGGGTCTGGCCCGTACCGCCGCTGGACGTGCCCCCGCCAGAGCTCGACCCGGCCGGGCCGGACGTGCTGGCGGGCTACCCGGCGGTGGCGCTGTTCACGGCGCGGCTGGCCCGGGTGCGGCGGGAACCGCCGGACCCGGCCGAGCTGCCGGCCCTCGCCGCGCTGGCCCGCCGGTTGGGTGGGCTGCCCCTCGCCATCGAGCTGATGGCCGCCCGGGGGCGCATCCTCGACCTCAACGAGCTGCTCGACCGGTACGGTGACCGCGTCCTCGACCTCGCCACCGCGCCGGCCCAGCGGCCCGGGCCCGGGTGGACGGCGGGAGGCGGGGCGACGGTCACGCTGCGGGACGCGGTGGCCGCCAGTTACCGCCTCCTCGCCCCGGACGAGCGGGCCGCCCTGCGTCGGCTCTCCGCGTTCCGCAATCGCTGGTCCGTGGAGCTGGCCGAGGAGATGCTGGCCGAGGACGCCGACCCGGAGGGCACGGTCTCGGTCGACCCGGTGCCGCTGCTGGACCGGTTGCTCCAGCTCGGGCTGCTGAGCGTCCGGGGGACCGGCCCGTTCCGGTTCCGGCTGCTCGACGCGGTGCGGGAGTTCGCCGCCGAACAGGCCATCGGGGCCGGGGAACGATACGTCGTCCGGCGGCGGCACGCCGAGGTCTTCGCGCGGCTGGTGGCCCGGACGGCCCTCGATCTCGCCGGCCCGCAGCTGACCTCGGCCGTGCGCCGGCTGGACGAGGCGACCGGCGACATCACCGCGGCGCTGGCCCACGCCGCCGTCGACGACCCGTCGACCGCGCTTCGGCTGGCCGTCGGGCTGGCCCGATGGTGGCGGTTCCGGGGCCGGGACGTCGTCGGGCGGCAGTGGCTGCGGAGGCTGCTGGCCGACCCGCGTACCGCCGACGCCGATCCGGGGCTGCGCGCCTGGGCGGCGCTCGGCGCGGCCCGGCTGGCCGTCGAACACGGCGCGGCGGAGCAGGAGTTGCCGGCGGCGCGGGACGCCTGGGCCGTCCTCCACCGGGCCGGTGACGTGGCCGGGGAACTGGAGGCGCGGGCGGTGCTCTGCGCGTTGCTGGTCGCGACCGGGGGGCACGACGAGGCGCGCGAGCAGGCCGCTGCCGTCCTCGCCCTGGCCACCCGGCACGGGCGGTTGCGCGACATGGCCGTGGCGCAGAACGGCCTCGCCTGGCACGACATCCGGGTGGGCGACCTGGCCGGGGCCCGTCGTCGCCTGGCCGCCATGGACCGGCTGGCCGCCCAGTCCGGCGAGCGGCGGCTGCGCGTGCTGGCCCGGGCCAACCTGGCCGAGGTCACCCGACTGGAGGGCCGGTACGCCGATGCGGTGGAGCAGGGCCGCCGGGTGGTCGCCGGGCTGGCGGAGGTGGGCGACCCGGGGCACCGGCGGCGGACCCTCGGCACGATCGGGCTGGCGCTGGCCCAGGACGGGCGTCCCGACGAGGCGGCCGAGGTGCTGGCCGGCCTCCGCACCTGCGCGGCCGGTGATGCGGCGCTCGGTGCCGAGCCGCTGCGTGGCCGTCCAAGGGAGTCGCGGTTCGAGGACGGGATCTGCGCGCTCATCGAGGCGAACATCGCCCTGCACCGGGCCGACCGTGAGCTGGCGGCCGAGTGGTTCGCCGCTGCGGCGGAGGGAGCCGTCGCCGGCCAGGGTCGGCGGGACCTGGTGGAGGCTCTGGTCGGGCTCGCGGCGAGCACCCGGGACGCGGGTGTGCTCGACCGCCTCGACGGGGCCTGCCGGGAGAGCGGGATCAGCCTGCTGCCCCGGGAGGCCACGCTGCTGGCGCCGCTGTAGCGGCCTGGCCGACGCGAGCTGACCCGCCGGCGGGCAGCACACCGACCTGACCTGAGACGGCGGGACCTGACCTGCGGAGCGCCTGGGCGCCCGATCGGTCGGGCCCAGGATGGTTGGCGCGGGGGCGGCGCGAGCGAAGAAGCCCCCTGGTTTTACCCCTCGCTCATCGCCCGCGCCGGCACCCCCCGGTGCGCCCCCGCTGAGAGCACAGTAGCCACCTCCGGCGGGCCTATTTGTCCGCTTGCTGCCGCTTGTTGCCGGTGGGCGGGGAGGTTCTGCCGGTTTTTCTGCCGGTGCCGCCGCCCGTCCGCCGGTGTGGATCAGGCGCGGGGAGCCTCCGTCGGGGCCGGCTCGGTGCTGCCCGCGGTCGCACCCGGATGCACCGCATCGCGTACGCGCCGGAGGCCGTCGAGGACGGCGCGCAGCTCGTCCGGCCCCAACTGGCCGGTGAACCACTCTTCGATGATCCGTAGGTGCCCGGGGAGGGTCTCGTCCAGCCGCTGCAACCCGGCGGCGGTGACCACCGCGTACGAGCTGCGCCGGTCGGACGGGCAGGCCCGGCGGCAGAGCAGGCTGTCGCGTTCCATCCGGTCCACCACGCGGGTCACCCCGCTGGTGGAGAGCGAGGTTTGCGCGGCCAGGTCGGTCATGCGCAGCTGGTTGCCGGGCGAGCGGGCGAGGCGGGTGAGCACCTCGAACTCGACCGGGGAGAGCCCATGCTCCTCGAACTGGGCGGCGAACCGGGCCGACAGCCCGGCGTTCGCCTCGACGAGGAGACCGACGGCGGTGATCCGGGGGTCGTCGAACACGTTCTGGTCCACGCGCTCATCATAGCAATACTTGACACACGGAATATTGCCGTGTCTATAGTTGCTCCGTCAGTTGTTGGGTCACTGAACAATCTCTCCTGGAGGCAGCACCATGACCAGCAGCACCGGATCGGTCACCCGCGAGTGGGAAGGCCTCACGATCCCGGCGGCCGGCACCTACCTGCTGGACGTCGCCCACAAGCGGGTCGGGTTCGTCGCCCGGCACATGATGGTCAGCAAGGTTCGCGGTGAGTTCGCCGACGCGACCGCCACCATCACCATCGCCGAGGACCCGATGCAGTCCTCGGTCTCCGCGACCATCCAGGCCGCCAGCATCAGCACCGCGCAGGCCGACCGGGACGGCCACCTGCGCAGCCCCGAGTTCCTGGACGTCGAGGCCTTCCCGACCCTGGAGTACCGCAGCACGGGCGTGAAGTCCCGCGACGGCAACGAGTTCGTCCTCTCCGGTGAGCTGACCATCAAGGGCGTGACGCGCCCGGTGGAGCTGGAGGTCGAGTTCGAGGGCGTCGGCCGCAGCCCGTTCGGCCAGGACATCTTCGGTTTCTCCGCCAGCACCGAGATCGACCGCGAGGACTTCGGCCTGACCTGGAACGTCGCCCTGGAGACCGGTGGCGTGCTGGTCGGCAAGAAGATCAAGATTGAGATCGAGGGCGAGGGCGTCCGCCAGGCCTGACCGCCCCGCTCCACCGAGACCCGGGCCCGCGTCGCACCAGTCGACGCGGGCCCGCGGCCGTCCTCAGGGTGCGAATTGTCACGGCCCGCTCCTCCGCATGGACGGTGGCGCGCACCGCCACCTGGGTAGAGAGCCGATCAGGAGCGCGTTCCGGGCCGGTCACGGTCGCCGCCGAGGTGATCGCCCGGCCCCGGCCTCTGGCCCGGCGCGGGGGGCGCTTTTACCGTAGAAGGTTCACAATGTGCGCTGCGGGCGGCATGCCCCGTTGCGCCTCGCGCCGGGAGGACACATGGGCAAGGACGTCGAGCAGGGCGCCTTCTCCCGAGAGGACAGGGTCCGCTACCGGCAGAAGGTCCGGAGGTGCCTGGACGTCTTCGCGTTGATGCTGGACGACTTCAGCTTCGACGCCGACCGGCCGATGACCGGGCTGGAGATCGAGCTCAACCTGATGGACCCGGCCGCCGAGCCGGCGATGCGCAACGACGAGATCCTCGCGGACATCGGGGACCCGCTCTTCCAGACCGAGCTGGGCCGGTTCAACCTGGAGCTGAACGCCGAGCCCCGGCTCATCGAGGGCACCGGCTTCGCCGACTACGAACGTGACCTGCGCAGCAGCCTGGACCGGGCCGACGCGCGGGCGGCACCGTCTGACGCGCGGATCGTCCTGGTCGGCATCCTGCCCACCCTGACCGAGCGCCACCTGGTGGCCGACAACCTCTCCACCGCCGCCCGGTACCGGGTGCTCAACGACCAGATCGTGGGCGCCCGGGGCGAGGACATCGAGCTGGACATCCGCGGCGTCGAGCGGCTGCAGACGCACACCGACTCCATCGCCCCGGAGGCCGCCTGCACGAGCCTCCAGTTCCACCTCCAGGTCGCCCCGGACAGCTTCGCCGACTACTGGAACGCCTCCCAGGCCATCGCGGGGGTCCAGGTGGCGGTCGGGGCGAACTCCCCCTTCCTGTACGGCCGGCAGCTCTGGGCCGAAACCCGGATCGCCCTGTTCCAGCAGGCCACCGACACCCGCCCCGACGAGCTGAAGGCCCAGGGCGTACGCCCCCGGGTCTGGTTCGGTGAGCGCTGGATCACCTCGATCTTCGACCTGTTCGAGGAGAACGTCCGCTACTTCCCGCCGCTGCTGCCGATCTGCGAGGACGAGGACCCGGTCGAGGTCCTGCACGCCGGGGGTGTGCCCGAGTTGGCGGAGCTCCGGCTGCACAACGGCACGGTCTACCGCTGGAACCGGCCCGTCTACGACATCATGAACGGCCGCCCGCACCTGCGGGTGGAGAACCGGGTGCTGCCGGCCGGTCCGACCGTGGTCGACATGCTCGCGAACGCCGCCTTCTACTTCGGCCTGGCGCGGGGCCTGGCCGAGGCGGACCGGCCGATCTGGAGCCAGCTCACCTTCAGCTCCGCCGAGGAGAACTTCCACGCCGCCGCCCGGCGCGGGATGGACGCAGTCCTGCACTGGCCGCGCCTCGGGGACGTGCCGGTGACCAAGCTGGTGCTCGACACCCTGCTGCCGACGGCGGCCACCGGGCTGGACCGCTTCGGCGTCGCGCCCACCGAGCGGGACCGCCTGCTCGGCATCATCGAGCAGCGCTGCCGCACCGGCCGCAACGGCGCGGTCTGGCAGACCGAGACGGTCTGGGCCGCCGAGCACCACCGGGGCATGGAACGCGCCGCGGCCCTGCATCACATGGTGCAGCGCTACGCGGAGTTGCAGCGGGGCAACGAGCCGGTGCACACCTGGCCGGTCGACTGACCGGCACGCCGTGGTGCCGATGTCGCGGTAACCGGCGGGCGGGACACCGCCGTGTCGCCGGCACGAAGTCGATCACGCCTCCCGGTCGGCCTCCGTGCCGGTCGGTCGGGCCGGCCCGGGGCCGGTCGTCGCCGTCGCCTCCTCGGCCTCGCCAGCGTCCCCGGCCGCACCGGAGCGCTGCCGGGGCACCACCGGCGGCGCGGCGGAGCCGCGCCCGCCCACCACCGGCGGCTCGGGCCCGCCCGCCCGTCCTCCGGCGTCGCTTCCGGCGCTCCGGCGGGTCGCGGCCCGCTGGGCGAGCGCCGCCGTCAGCACCGAGCCGGCAAAGCCCAGCACGACGGCGTACGGGGCGGCCAGGTGCGCCGACACCTGCTCCCGGCCGAGCGCGGTCAGGCCGGGAACGGCCAGCAGGTACGTCAGCGCGACGAGGAGCGGGCCGGCCCCGCCGGAGGCCGCCGCCCCGAGCCGGTGCTCCGCCGACCGGGCGGCACGCCGCGCGCTCAGCGCCCCGATCAGCAGCGCCGAGCCGAGCGCCAGCAACGCACCGGGCCAGTAGAACCAGTCCCGGATCCAGAAGCTGGCCCGGTCGGCGCTGATCTGCCAGATTCCGAGCTGGGCGGTGGTCAGCCCACGCCTGGCGAGCACCCCGTCCACCACGGCGACCACGGCGAGGAGCCAGAGCCAGCCGCCGGTGGCGATCACGTTGGCCGCCACAGCCGGCGAGCGCAGCGCCCAGACCGCCACCAGCAGCCCGAGCAGCAGGCCCACCCCGGCGTACCCGACGGCCACGGCCTGCGGCTCGGCGACGCCGGGCACGTCCGCCATCCGTGCCGGCACGGCCACCAGTAGCACGGTGACCAGGGCGCCGACCGCGCCGGCCAGTGCCAACGCGATCGCTCCCGCCCCACGGGGGGAGCCGGTCTGCCCCGGCGCGGCGACCGGGTCGACGGCGTCGGCCACACCCGGCCCCGAGTCGGCCACGGCTGGCTCCGAGTCGGTCACACCCGGCCCCGAGTCGGCCACGGCTGGCTCCGAAGCGGCAACGGGCTCCGGGTCGGCCGTGGCCTCGTCCGGGTCGACCGCGGTCCGATCTTCTCCACGGGAGCCGGGACGCCGTAGCCGCTGGGCGCAGACCGCACCGGCGATCGTCGAGGTGGCCGAGATCCAGGTAGCCCACACGAGGCTCGCCACCCACGCGGCCTCGCCCGCGCCGACGCCCGACGCCGACCAGTTGATGATGCCCAGCCCGTAGCCGAAGCCCAGTTGGGCGGCGCCCGCGCCGGCAGCGACACCGATCGCGGTGGCGATCGATCCTCCCCAGCCCCGTCTGGCCATGCCCGGGAGCGTAACGCTCCGAGGTCGGACCGGCGAGCCGTGGCAGGGAACCCGGGCCGGGACGCCTGGCGCGACCCCGGTACGGTCGCCGGTGATGAGGTGGTGGGCGCTATGACGGACGGGAACACCGCGCGGGAGGCGTACCCCGACGAGGCCGACGCGACCGGCTCGGGCCGGTCGGCCAAGGTGCTGGGCGGCGGCCTGGCTGTCGCGCTCCTCGCGATGGCCGGCGCGGCCGGTGGCTGGCTGCTGGCCGGGGAGGACGAACCGTCGCCCGGCCTCCCGGCCGCGCAGCCCGGCGTCCCGGCCTCGGCGGCTCCCCCCGACGTCCCGTCGTCGCCGGCCCGGACCACCGCGCCGGCGCCCCGGACCACCGCGCCCACCCGCTCCACCGGGTTGACCGTTCCGCCCGTGCTGGGCACGGACTTCGAGGACGCGCGGGACGAGCTGCGGGACCTGCGGCTGAGCTGGCGGCTGGTCTTCGGCACGGGGTCGGGGCGGGACGTGCGGCGCACCGACCCGCCCGTCGGCTCCCCCGTGTCGCGGGGCACGACCGTCGCGCTGTACGTCGCCGGGCCCGCACCCGCGATCAGTGTCCCGGACCTGGTCGACGACGACTGCGACGACGCGGCCGAGGACCTGGTCGAGGAGGGCCTCTACCCGCGCTACCCGACGGGTCGGACGGGCACCGTCACGGCTCAGTCGCCGGAGGCCGGCAGCACGGCGTACTGGAACGACGAGGTGGCCCTGACCTGCGGCGAGGAGCCGGACGAGCCGAGCGCGGAGGCCCCGACCACCCCGTGACGGCGGCTCGCCGCGCCGGTCCCGGCCGGGATGGCCCACAGCGGCTAGCGTGGATGCGAGGGCCAGCGGCCCGCCCGGTGTGGGAGAGGACGTGCCATGAGCGACGACCGCCAGGACCCGCTCCCCGACGACGCCGGTGACGAGACCCGACCGCTGCCCAAGCCTGGTGACCAGGCCCAGCCGGGGCCGGTCGGCGGGCAGGTGTGGTCCGGTCGGGCCGGGGTGCCGCCGCCCCGGCCGGCGGACTACCAGGACCCGGCGAGCGAGTGGTACGGCGATGAGCAGCCCGGCCGGCGCTGGTGGATGCCGATCCTGCTCGGTGTCGTGGCGCTGCTGCTGCTCGGCCTGCTGGGCGTCGGCTTCTGGCTGGCACTGTCGGCCGGCGATGGCACCGGCCCCGAGGAGACGCCGTCCGCGGGGCCGACCTCGGTGCCCGCGACGACCGGGGCACCGACGACCGGGGCGACGACCGGTGGGCCGTCCGCCACCCCGTCCACGACGTCGCCGTCCACCACCCCGGCCGGGGTGCCGATGCCGCCGCTGGTGGGGCTGCCCCGGGCGACGGCCGAGCGGATCCTGGACCGGATCGGTGTCGACCACCGGGTCGAGACCCGGGAGTCGGACCGGCCGGCCGGCACGGTGCTGGAGACCGACCCGGAGGCGGGCGCGCTGGTGCCGGCCGGTGCACAGGTCACCCTGGTGGTCGCGGCGGCACCGGCGCCGACGACCAGCACGGCGGTGCCGACGACCACGGCGACCGCGACGCCCTGACGGCGGTGTCGGTCACCGCATCCGGCGTCTGACGTCGGTCACCACATGCGGCGTCTGGTGCCGACCAGGCCCAGCCCGGCCAGGGAGATGGCGAGCCCGAGGAGGCCGGACCAGAACAGGGATCGGCTCGTCTCGTCCCGCTGGGAGGCGGTGGACCCTGCTGGGGCCCGCCCGGCCTCGACCACCGGGTCCGTGCCGGCGCCGGCCCCCGCGCCTGCCGGTGGGTCGGTCGGTGCGCCTGCCGGGGCCGCTTCCGCGCCGATGGGGCCCGGCACGGCCAGCGGGTCCGCAGGGGCGGCCCAGCCGGGCTCGGGCTGCTCGTCGATGACGGTGATCTCCGGCGCGGGGACCGGCGTGGCCAGCTCGGTGGCCGACAGGGCCGGGTAGCGGACCACCACCCCCAGGGTGGTGGCGGCGCCGAGGAGCGCCAGCAGCCCGAAGGCGTAGACGGTACGGGACCTGTGGTGCCGCCGCGCGGCGGGCAGTATGACCATGACCATCCCAGGTTCAGGGTCCGGGACGCGCGGGGTGGAGACGTTTGCCGGGGTGGGCGTACCGATTCTATGGCGGCGGCACGCCCACCGAGACGGGTTTCGGCTGGTCAGCCGACCCGGGCGGGCGTACGGACCACCGGGCGGCGCGGCCGGACGGGGACGGTGCGCTGCCGGGGCTGCGGGGCGGCCCAGAGCTGGCGCAGCCCGGCGGCCTGCACGTAGATCGAACGCCGGCTGACCGCGTCCCCCGCCGCGTTCAGTTCGTAGCCTTCGAGCCACATCCAACCGTCGTAGGTGGGCCAGTCGAGCACCCGGATCACGCGGAACATGATCGGTTTGAGGAACTGGACACTCGCCGCGCGCGTCACGTGCAGCACGTCACCTGAGCGGGGAAGCACAGAGGGCTCCTGTGGAGATCGGCCGGCAGACACGCCGGTAGATGGTGTTTCGGGGGGATATCTCGCGCGGCGACGGGGTTGTGCCTCGTGAACCGGCGGCGCTGGTGGTGCTGGTCGGGTCGGGCGCGTTGGTGGCGCGCCAGCGCCCGACCAGCACCCCGCCGCTCCCGGTCGTCGCGCCCGCCGCCACAGTTACACTGACGTGCGGAAACGGGGCTCTCGCCCGGAGCGGATCTTCTCGTGCGGTGCCGGGCCGACACCCCTCGACCGGACGCCCCACCCGTCGGTGGAACGTCCATCTCCGGCGGCCAACCGGAACGGTGAGTGAGTCGAGCCCTACGGACAGATTGCATGAGTGTCGTGCTTCATGCAAGTTGCATGTCGACTTTTGCCGATACGCGAGCGGCTCGCGGAAATAGACGCTTGATGCCACTGTCCCCGGGGCTGCACACTAGACGCCGGTTTCGCCCGTCGCGGCCGGTCGACGACCGGCACCATCACCCCTGCCGCGAACGCTTGCCCGCCGTTTCGACGGTCGCGCCCCCGGCTGGCGGCGACCCCGGGCGCGATCGACCGGAGGTAACCGGGTGACGGCGAGCAGCGAGCGATTCGGCCCAAGGGGCCACGGGGGGACGTCGTGAGCGATCGGCGCAGCCCGACCATCCGCCGTCGCCGGCTCGGCGCCGAACTGCGCCGGCACCGCGACGCCGCGCGCATCACCATCGAGGCGGTCGCCGAGCGACTGGAGTGCTCGGCGTCGAAGATCTCCAGGATCGAGACCGGTCACACCACCGCCACCCCGCGCGATGTCCGGGACATGCTGCTGATCTACGGCGTGTCCGGCGCGGAGAGCGACGAACTGGTGCAGATCGCCCGGGAGGCCCGGCAGAAGGGCTGGTGGCATCCGTACAGCACGGTGCTGGTCGGGGCGTACGTCGGCCTGGAGTCGGCCGCCAGCTCGATCCGGCAGTACGAGCAGCAGGTCGTCCCGGGCCTGTTGGAGACCGAGGAGTACGCCTCGGCGATGATCCGCGCCGCCCGCCCGGACTTCACCGCCGAACAGGTTCAGCAACGGGTGCGTGTCCGACTGGGCCGTCAGTCGTTGTTGACCCAGGACGATCCGGTCGACTTGTGGGTGGTGCTCGATGAGGCGGTGCTGAGCCGGCCGGTGGGCGGCGACGCGGTGATGCGTGGTCAGCTCAAGCGGCTGGTGGAGGTGGCAGAGCTGCCGAACGTGACGCTTCAGATCCTGCCGTTCTCGGTCGGGGCGCACGCCGGTATGGACGGCACCTTCACCATCCTCAGCTTCCCAGAAGCAAATGATCCGGATGTCGTGTACGCGGAGAACGCCACGGGTGGGCTCTTCCTGGAGAAGAGCGACGAGCTACAGAAGTACAGCTTCATCTTCGATCATGTTCGAGCAGCGGCCATACGCCCGGAGGAGTCCATCGCACAAATCGCAAAGATGGCAGAGGAGCCGTTGTGGAAATGGCGACCAAGGGGTTCCGTGGGGACCTGACGCGGGCGACATGGTTCAAGAGCTCGAAGAGCGGGCCGAACTGTGACAACTGCGTGGAGGTGGCGTACGTGACCGGGGCGGTCGGGGTGCGGGACTCGAAGGACAAGAGTGGTCCCAACCTGGTCTTCGCTCCGGCGGGCTGGCACGCCTTCGTCGTCGGGGCCAGGGACGGCGGGTTCCTCCGGGACTGATCGCTGACCCCTAGACACGACGGGCGTGACCCCCTCCGGCAGCGTCGCCGGGCAGGGGTCGCGCCCGTCGCGTTTCCACCGCCGTCCCGGGTCGTTGAACCCGTCGGGACGGCGCTGGTCGACGACCCGGACAAGCAACCGGATCGGCGACGGCTACCCGGATCGGCACCCGAGCGAGGCAGGCGAGACGATGACGACGATCGGTTCAGAGAACCTCACCAACGGTCCGGGCAAGCCGGAGCGGTTCGGCGGCAAATACCGCGGGGCCCGCCGGGACACCGTCCTGACGGAGGTGGTCTCCACCGACACCGAGATCGGCCCCCGGGACGACGGCTCGACCGCCCTCGACCAGGCCGGCCCGCCGCTGTCGCTGCCGTCGCTGGATCCGAACCCGCTCACCGAGCCGTCGTTCCCGCCGTCGGGTTGGCCGGTCGCCTCGGTGGCCACCGACTCCCTGGTCGATCACCCGCTGTTGCGTGGGCTGCTGCTGGAGTTGCCCCCGAAGGGCAGCGTGCCGCCGCCCGGCTGGCTGGACCGCTGGTTCGAGGCCACCCGGGCGATCCTGGAGCTGCTATACGTGCAGGGCAGCGCTGGCCGCTCGCGCTGACCCGGTGCGCTGGGGCACCGCCCGCTCGACGAGCCGGCTGTGCCGCAACCCGTGCCGTACCCCGATCGCGGTGATGCCCAGCGCGGCGACGGTGACGGCGGCACCGGTGGTGCCGGGCCCCGCGAAGAGGTCCAGGCCGCTGGCCGACAGCACGCCCGGCACCGTGGCCAGGCCGGTGACCTGGATCGGCAGGCCGACCAGCGGATGCGCGGCGGCGGCCCGCAGCCCGTGCGGGGCCGGGGTCCCCGGCGCGGCGGCGAAGGCGCCGGCACCGGCCCACAGCCGGCGGACGCGGCGGGCGGTGACGACCGCCACCAGCAGCGCGGGGGTGGCCGCCAGGGCCAGCCCGGCGGCGGCCCGGTCGACCGTCCCGGTGCCGGCGCTGGTCAGCCCGGCGGCGAGCACGGCCGCCGTCAGGCCGAGGCCGGTCAGGGTCAGGGCGAACAACCATCCGGTACGCCGCCGCAGCGCGCGGGCGCGGTGCGGCCGGGGCAGCCGGTCGGCGAGGAACCCCGCAGCCAGCCAGACGCCGGAGATCGGCAACAGCACGATGAAATGCCCGTCCATGGCCTCAGCCTTGCCCAGTTCGACGCCCGCCGAATCCGGGCCGACCCCCTGTTCGTCCCCGGGGCCTGTCCCGTAGGGGTGGTGGCGGGGCCTAGACGGCGAAGGTGGCGGGGCGCTCGGTGGCCGGGGTGGGCGGCTTGGCCTTCCACAGGCCGGTCTTCTGCGCCGCCAGCCGGGCCAGGTACGCCGGGTTGAGGATGACGTACCGCCGCCAGAGGCGTTTCGGCTCCAGGCCGAGCCGCCAGAACCACTCCAGGCCGGCGCGCTGCATCCACGGCGGCGGGTTGCGCAGCAGCCCCGCGTGGTAGTCGAAGGCCGCGCCGACGGCCATCATCGGCATGTCCAGCAGCGGGCGCATCGCGTACGTGAAGACCTCCTGGCGGGGGCAGCCGAGCCCGACCAGGACGAGCCGGGCCCCGCTGGACCTGATCCGGTCGGCGATCTCGGCGTCCTCGCCGGGCTGCACGGCGCGGAACTTCGACGGCTCCACCCCGGCGATCTTCAGCGCCGGGAACATCCGCTCCAGGGCGGGGATCAGCCGGGACAGCGTCTCCTCCGTCGAGCCGTAGAGGTAGACCGGCAGGCCCTCCTCGGCGAACCGGCGCAGCACGTGCAGGGTCAGCAGCGGGCCGTAGACCCGGTCGGCCAGGCCGGCGTGGTGCAGCAGGTTGAGCGCCCAGCGCACCGGCTGGCCGTCGGGGGTGACCACGTCGAACGAGTTGAGCCGGGCGTTGTGGGCCGGGTCGAGCACCCCGGTCATCACCCCGTGCACGGCGAGCGCGGTGAGCGCCAGCGGCCGGCGCTCGTGCGCCGCCGCCGCCACCCGCTCGGTCGCGGTGGCGTAGTCGGTGGCGTCGACGAGGACACCGAGAACGTTGCGCTTGCTGTCGTCGGTCATGCCCCGGGCACCCACTTGTCCACGTTGGCCTCGTAGATCTCGCGCATGATCATCGGCACGTCGTAGACCTGCTTCCAGCCCGGGTAGTCGGCCTGGAACGCCTCGTTCGAGCCGATCCACCACTTGTGGTCGCCGACCCGGTTCGCCTCGACGTACTCGGTGATCATCTCCTGGCCGGTGATCTGCTCGGCCAGGGCGAACGCCTCCCGGTTGGAGGTGTTGGAGTGCCGGCCGCCGCCGAGGTTGTAGACGGCCGCCAGGCGCGGGTCGCGGAAGAACGCCTCGAACGCCGACACCACGTCCGAGCTGTGGATCGCGTCCCGGACCTGCTTGCCCTGGTACCCGAAGATCTTGTACGTCCGGCGCTCCATGTTGGCGCGCATCACGTACCCGAGGAAGCCGTGCAGCTCGGTCGCGGAGTGCGCGGGGCCGGTCAGCGTGCCGCCCCGGAAGCAGGCGGTGCGCATGTCGAAGTAGCGACCGTATTCCTGCACCATCACGTCGGCGGCGACCTTCGACGCGCCGAAGACCGAGTGCAGGCAGGCGTCGATCGACATGTCCTCGCGGATGCCCTGCGCGTACGGGTGCCCCGACTCGATCTCCCAGCGGGTCTCCAGCTCGACCAGGGGCAGGCTGTTGGGGCGGTCGCCGTACACCTTGTTGGTCGAGCAGTGGATCACCGGCGCCTCGGGGCAGTGCGTGCGCACGTTCTGCAGCACGTTGAGGGTGCCGCCGGCGTTGACGTCGAAGTCGGTGAACGGGTCGCGCACCGCCCAGTCGTGCGACGGCTGCGCGGCGGTGTGGATCACCACGGCGATGTCGCGGCCGTACCGGGCGAAGAGCTTCGCCAGCGAGTCACGGTCTCGGATGTCGATGCTGTGGTGCGAGTACGCCCCGCCCAGCTCCTCGGCCAGCCGCCGGACGTTCCACGCGGTCGACGCCTCGGCGCCGAAGAACTCCTGCCGCATGTCGTTGTCGATGCCGACGACGTCGAGGCCGAGGCCGGCGAAGTGCCGGACCGCCTCGGAACCGATCAGGCCGCCCGACCCGGTCACCAACGCGACACTCACACGCCACTCCTGGTCCATCGGAGGCAGGGAAACGATCGGAGCATAGCGTGACGTCCGGCACCCACCGGACGCGCGCCGGGCCCCACGGAACGGCGAAAGGGCCCCGCGTGCTGCGGAGCCCTCGCTCTGGTGGGGAAGGGGGGAGTTGAACCCCCACGCCCTTTCGGGCACACGGACCTGAACCGTGCGCGTCTGCCATTCCGCCACTTCCCCGTGGCTTGACCCGGAACACACTAGCCTGCCCCGGATCCGCTGTCCCCAGCGGCCCGGCACATCCTACGGTGTCCCTGGCCTGCGCCGCGACCGGTTACCGTTCGTGGCGGACGAAACTGTAGCACGGGGCAAAGGGCCCGCCGGAGCGGGCCGGCGGCGGCCGGCCGAGCGGCGTGTGAGCTGCGCGCGCGCCGGCCGGATACCATCATGTCCTCGGGACCCGAGGAGGAGCCGGTGAGCGTGTTGCAACGCTTCGAGAAGCGTCTGGAAGGCCTGGTGGAGGGAGCCTTCGCCAAGGTCTTCAAAGGGGTGGTCCACCCCGTGGAGATCCTCAACGCCATGCAGCGGGAGGCCGAGGCGCACAAGGCGATCCTGGCCGGCGGGCGCACGTTGGTGCCCAACCGCTACGTGATCGATCTCTCGCCCTACGACCACAACCGCCTGGCGCCGTACGCCGCTGCGCTGGCGCAGGAGCTGGCTCAGTCGCAGGCGGAGTTCATCGGCGAGCAGGCCTGGACGGTCTACGGCGACGTGATCGTCGAGATCGAGCGCGGCGAGGGCCTCGACACCGGCATGTTCCGGGTCACCGCCGAGGTCTACACCGGCGGCGACGTGGCACCGGTCTCGGCGCCGGGCTACGACCAGGGCGGCTACGACGCCGGCCCCGCCTACCCGGCGTACGACCAGGGTGGCGGCTACGGCCCGCCGCCGGGGCACGGCGGGGGGCGCAACGTCCGGCTGGTCTCCGGGGACGGCCGCACCTACCCGCTCCAGATGGGCTCGACGGTGATCGGCCGGGGCGACCAGGCCAACCTGCGCCTGCCCGACGTCGGCATCTCCCGGCGACACGCCCGGCTGGACTTCGACGGCGGCCAGGTCGTGCTGACCGACCTCGGCTCCACCAACGGCACGATGGTCAACGGCCAGCGCGTCTCCGCCGTCGCGCTCAACCCCGGTGACATGATCCAGCTCGGCACCACCACCCTGACCTTCCGCGTGGACGGCTGATCCGCCTTGCCGGAACTCGTCATCACCGTCGCCCGGTTCGGGTTCCTGATCCTGCTGTGGATCTTCGTGTTCACGGTGGTCGGCGTCATCCGCCGGGACCTGTTCGCCGGTGCCCGGTCGGGCCGGCTGGTGGCCGCGCCCCGGGCCGTGGGTGCCTCGACCGGCCAGCCGCAGGCCAAACCGGCCAAGGTGAAGCGGGGCAGGGCCGCGCACCAGCTGGTGGTGACCGCCGGTCAGCTCGCCGGCACCCGGATCACCCTGGGCGAGGCGCAGATCACCATCGGTCGGGCCGAGGATTCGACCCTCGTCATCACCGACGACTACGCCTCGGCGCGACACGCCCGGCTCGTGCCCCGCGACGGGCAGTGGTTCGTCGAGGACCTCGGATCGACTAACGGCACCTACCTGGATCGCGCTAAGGTCACCGGACCAACCCCCGTCCCCCTCGGCGTGCCGATCCGCATCGGGCGCACCTCTCTCGAATTACGGCCATGACTCTGACCCTGCGCTATGCGGCCCACAGCGACCGCGGTCTGATCCGAGACGGTAACCAGGATTCCGTCTACGCCGGGCCGCGGCTTCTCGCCGTCGCCGACGGCATGGGCGGCATGGCCGCCGGTGACGTCGCCAGCAACATCGTCATCGGTGCCATGGCGCCGCTCGACGAGGACGTCCCCGGGGACGCGCTCGTCGACGCGCTGCGTTCGGCCGTGGGCACCGCCAACCAGCAGCTCCGCGACACCGTGGACGCCAACCCGCAGCTGGAGGGGATGGGCACCACGCTGACCGCGACCCTCTTCTCCGGCACCAAGCTCGGGATGGTCCACATCGGCGACTCGCGGGCCTATCTCCTGCGCCACGGCGAGTTCGCGCAGATCACCAAGGACGACACCTACGTCCAGATGCTCGTCGACGAGGGCCGGATCAGCGCCGAGGAGGCGAGCAGCCACCCCCAGCGCTCGCTGCTCACCCGGGCGCTCGACGGCCGCGACATCGACCCGGAATACAGCGTCCGGCAGGTGCTCCCCGGCGACCGCTACCTGATCTGCAGCGACGGCCTCTCCGGCGTGGTGAGCGCCGAGACCATCGCCGACACCATGCGCGAATACGCCGACCCGCAGCGGTGCGTCGAGCGGCTCGTCCAGCTCGCGCTGCGCGGCGGCGGCCCGGACAACATCACGGTGATCATCGCCGATGCCACCGACCAGGACATCGTCGAGGCGAGCCCGATCGTGGGCGGTGCCGCCGCCCGGGACCGGGGCATGGCCACCTCCGCCGACGTCTCCACCCCCGCCGCGCGCGCCTCCGCGCTCTCCGCCCCCCGGCCGCCAGCCCCCGAGGAGCCGGCCGACGACGGCGACGACGACCGTCCGAAGCGCCGCCCGCTGCGCACGGTGGCGATGACCCTCGCCCTGCTGGTCATCCTCGGCGGCGCGCTCCTCGGCGGCTGGACGTACACGCAGCGGCAGTACTACGTCGGTGCCACCGAGGACGGCCGGGTCGCCGTGTTCCGGGGCGTGCAGGGGCAGATCGCCGGCCTCGACCTCTCCGCCGTGCACTCCACCAGCCCCGCCCGGCTCGACGACCTCACCCTCGCCGCGCAGGAGCAGGTCAAGCAGGGCATCCCGGCCCGGGACGAGTCCGACGCCGAGCGCCGGCTGGCCGAGCTGACCAGCGACGACCCGCTGAACCCGAACCTCAAGCCGATCTGCCAGCCGACCGCGACGCCGGCGCCCGAGACGGTGACGCCGGCGCCCACGAGGTCCCCGGTCACCCCGGGCGCGACCCGCACGGCGTCCGGCAGCCCACGGCCCGTCGCCACCCCGACCCCCGTGCCCACCGAGACGCCCGACGCGCTGCCCTCCGACACGGTTCCGCCGGCCGACCCGGCCGGTTGCCGGTCGCCGGAGTGAGCGTCGGCTGAGAAACCCGAGGACACCTCCGTGACCGCAGCCGCCGCACCGGCCGCCTCGCCCGCCATGACGGGCGAGCAGCCCGGCGTACGCCTGGCCCGGTCGCGGCGCAACGCCGAGCTGTCGTTGCTGCTGCTGGCCCTGGTGATCGTCGCCGCGTACGGCGCGACGGTGGAGGCGACCGTGCTCGACACGGTCACCCCGGACTTCTGGGTCCCCACCGCCGTGCTGGCGGGCGTCTTCCTCGCCCTGCACGTCGTCATCCGGTTCCTGGCCCCCTTCGCCGACCCGGCGCTGCTGCCGGCGGTGGCCCTGCTCAACGGCATCGGGGTGGGCTTCCTGCGCCGGCTCGACCTGGCCCGGGCGGCCCCCGCCGACCGGGAGTCGCTGGCGATCTTCGCCGGCAACGGCGGCCGGCAGTTCGCCTGGACGCTGGCGTCGGTGGTCCTCGCCGCCGGCCTGCTGGCGCTGATGCGCGACCACCGGTCGATCTCCCGGTACGCGTACACCCTGGGCCTCGCCGGCATCGTGCTGGTGATGATCCCGGCGGTGCTGCCGGCGAAATACTCGGAGATCTACGGCGCGAAGCTGTGGATCCGCGTCGGTGGGTTCAGCATCCAGCCCGGTGAGTTCGCGAAGCTGGCGCTGCTGGTCTTCTTCGCCTACTACCTGGTGCGCAAGCGCGAGGTGCTGTCGCTGGCCAGCCACCGGTTCCTCGGCATCGACTTCCCGCGCGGGCGGGACCTGGGCCCGGTGCTCGCGGTCTGGGTGCTCAGCGTGCTGGTCCTCGTCTTCGAGAAGGACCTGGGCACCTCGCTGCTCTACTTCGGCATGTTCGTGGTGACGCTCTACATCGCCACCGAGCGGGTGAGCTGGCTGCTCATCGGCCTGATCCTGTTCTTCGGCGGCGCATACCTCGCGTACGTGCTGGGCGACGCCTTCGGCGGGCCGTTCGCCAACTTCCACCTGCGGGCCCAGATCTGGCTGGACCCGTTCGCCGACCCCTACCAGGACGGCTACCAGCTCGTCCAGGGCCTGCTGGCGCTGGGCAGCGGCGGCCTGTTCGGCGCGGGGCCGGGCGGCGGGGAGCCGCTGGAGATCCCCGAGGTGCAGAACGACTTCATCTTCGCCGGCATCGGCGAGGAGATCGGCCTGTTCGGCCTCTCCGCGCTGCTGGTGGTCTACCTGCTCGTCGTGGAGCGGGGGCTGCGGGCCGCGCTCGCCGTGCGGGACTCGTTCGGCAAGCTGCTCGCCGGCGGCCTCGCCTTCACCCTCGGCCTCCAGGTCTTCGTGATCGTCGGCGGGATCAGCAAGCTCATCCCGCTGACCGGCCAGACCACCCCGTTCCTCTCCGCCGGCGGCTCGTCGCTGATGGCAAACTGGCTGCTCATCGCGGTGCTGCTGCGGGTCTCCGACGCGGCCCGCCGCCCGGTGACCAGCGGCGGCGGGACGGCGGCCCGACCGGGGGGCGGCCCACCCGAGCAGTTGCACGGTGCCCCCACGGAGGTGATCCGGCCGTGAACGCACCCCTGCGCCGCGTCGGCGTCGTCGCGATGGTCCTGTTCGGTCTGCTCTTCGCGAACCTGAACTGGATCCAGGCCTACAAGGCCGACGAATACCGCAACAGCGACTACAACGGCCGGGTCCAGGTGGCCGAGTACGAGCGCAAGCGCGGCAACATCGAGGCCGGCGGCACGGCGCTCGCCACCAGCAAGGAGACCGGCGGCAAGCTGAAGTTCCTGCGCACCTACCCCGGCGGTGAGAAGTACGCGCACGTGCTCGGCTACAAGCCGGTCAATCTCGGCGACACCGGCATCGAACGGGTCGAGAACGACTTCCTCGCCGGCACCAGTGACGCGCTGATCGCCAACCGGATCAAGGACATGTTCACCGGCGACGAGACCGGCGGCGGCAACGTGCTGCTGACCCTCTCCAAGCGGGCCCAGGACGCCGCGTACAACGGGCTGTCCGACAACCAGGTCGGGGCGAAGAAGGGCGCGGCGATCGCGTTCGACCCGCGTACGGGCGCAGTGCAGGCGCTGGTCTCCATGCCCAGCTTCGACCCGAACCCGCTGGCCAGCCACGACACCGACGAGGCGACGGCGGCGTACAACAAGCTGGAGAGCGCCGAGGGCGGCCCGCTGAAGAACCGGGCGCTGTCGGAGGTGCTGCCCCCGGGCTCCACCTTCAAGATCGTGGTGGCCGCCGCCGCGCTGGAGAACGGCATCGGCAAGAACACCCAGATCCCGGCCGGCCCCAGCTACACCCCGCCGACCTCGGGCACCCCGATCCGCAACGCGGTGCCGTCGATCTGCCCCGAGTCCGAGGTCACCCTCCTCGACGCCGTCACCGAGTCCTGCAACACGGGCTTCGCCCAGCTCGGCGTGAAGCTCGGCGCGGACACGGTGAAGGAGAAGGCCCGGCAGTTCGGCTTCGAGCAGGACGACCTCACCGTCGGCCAGCTCGGCGAGGGCGGGCTGCCGGTGGCGGCCAGCCGCACCGGTGCCATGCAGGGCCCCGACGGCAGCACCGACCCGGCCGCGCTGGCCCAGTCGTCCATCGGCCAGCGGGATGTCAAGATGACCCCGTTGCAGGGTGCGCTGATCGCCGGGGCGGTGGCCAACGGCGGCAGCCAGATGCGGCCCTACCTGGTGCGGCAGCTCCTCGCACCGGACCGCACCACCAGCTACTACACGGCCAAGCCGCGTGAGCTGCGTCAGCCGGTCAGCGGGCAGGTCGCGTCGGACCTGCGCGACATGATGGTCAGCGTGGTGGAGAACGGCACCGGCGGCAACGCGAAGTTCAGCGGCTACACCGTCGGTGGCAAGACCGGCACGGCCCAGTCGGGCCCGCAGACCCCCGACCACGGCTGGTTCATCGGCTTCGCCCTGGACTCGAAGGGCACCCCGGTCTCTGCGGTCTGCGTGGTGTTGGAGGAGGCGGGCAGCGGCGGCAGCGGCGAGGCGGCCCGGATCGCCGGCAAGATCATGCAGGCGGCGGCCGCCGACTCCGGGGGGCGCTGACATGCTCAGCCCCGGCGTCCAGCTCGGCAACCGCTACCGCCTCGACGAGCGGATCGCCAGCGGCGGCATGGGCGACGTGTGGCGCGGCACCGACCAGGTGCTGGGTCGCACGGTCGCCGTGAAGAGCCTGCTCCCGGCGCTGCTGGACGACCCCGACTTCGCCGAGCGTTTCCGCGGCGAGGCCCGCACCATGGCCACCATCAACCACCCCGGCGTGGTCGACGTCTACGACTTCGGCAACGACCAGCAGATCGCCTTCCTGGTCATGGAATACGTCGAGGGCGACGCGCTCTCCTCGACGCTCGGCCGGGTCGGCCGGCTCACCCCGGCCCGCACCATGGCCCTGCTCGCCCAGGCCGCCGACGCGCTGCACGCGGCGCACTGCAAGGGCATCGTGCACCGCGACGTGAAGCCCGGCAACCTGCTGGTCCGGCCCAACGGCACCCTCGTGTTGACCGACTTCGGCATCGCCCGGTCGGAGCTGGTCGCCCAGCTCACCGCCGCCGGTTCGGTGCTCGGCACCGCCTCCTACATCTCCCCCGAGCAGGCCACCGGCGCGGTGGCCACGCCCGCCTCCGACGTCTACGCCCTCGGCGTGGTCGCCTACCAGTGCCTGGCCGGCCGGCGGCCGTTCGAGGGCGACAACCCGCTGGAGATCGCCATGAAGCACGTCCGGGACACCCCCCGGCCGCTGCCGGCGGACATCCCGCCCCCGGTCCGGGCCATCGTCGAGCGGGCCATGGCGAAGGACCCGGCCGCCCGCTGGCCCAGCGCCGCCGCCCTCGCCGGGGTGGCCCGGCAGGCGAAGCTCGCGCTCGGGCAGCAGTCCCGTGGCGGCGGCCACGTCGGGCAGGTCTCCGCCGTACCGGCGTCCCCGGCCGGCCCGCAGGCGCGCGCCCAGGTGCCGCCCGCGTCCCGGCAGCAGCCCCGGCCGCCCGCGGTGGCGCAGCGACCGGTGCCGACCTCCGCCCCGCCGCAGCAGCGCCCGGTCCCGACGTCGGCCCCGCCGCAGCCGCGTCCCCCGGTGGCCGCGCCCCGGCCCCCGGTCACCCACCAGCCCCGCCCGCCGGTGGCGCACCAGCAGCCCCACCCGCCGGCCGCCGTGCCCCGTCCGCCGATGGTGAACCCGCCGGCCTACCCGCGCGGCGCGGCGACCGTGCCGCCGCCGGCCCCGGTCCGCCAGGCCAACCCCCTCGCGTACGCCCGCCAGCCCGGCCCGCTCCCGGCCCCGCCGCAGCGGTCCAGGTCAGGGGCGATTTGGCTGTTCGTCCTGGTGGCCGCACTGGTCCTGCTCTGCTCCGGCGTGATTTCCTACAACCTGCGGAAGAACGCGGCAGCCGGTGACCCCGGCGAGTTCGGCCCCCGGGCCGTGGCGTCCGGCGCGCTGCCGGCCGGCGGGCGCGACGATCCGTCCGGGACGCCGTACCGTCGGGTGGAACGACGACTCCTGCCGGGCGGCGGCGAGACGACGACGAGCGAAGGACGACAGACGCGATGACAGCGCAGGCCCGCCTGCTCGGTGGCAGGTACCAGGTCGGCGAGCTGCTCGGCTACGGCGGCATGGCCGAGGTGCACCGCGGCCGCGACCTCCGGCTCGGTCGGGACGTCGCGATCAAGATGCTCCGGGCCGACCTGGCCCGCGACGCCACCTTCCAGATGCGGTTCCGCCGGGAGGCGCAGAACGCCGCGTCGCTCAACCACCCGGCCATCGTCGCGGTCTACGACACCGGCGAGGAGACGGGGCCGACCGGCGAGACGCTGCCGTTCATCGTGATGGAGTTCGTCAACGGGCGGACCCTCAAGGAGGTGCTCGGCGTCGAGGGGCGGCTCCAGCCGCGCCGGGCGCTGGAGATCTGCGCCGACATGTGCGCCGCGCTGGAGTTCAGCCACCGGCACGGGATCATCCACCGGGACATCAAGCCCGGCAACGTGATGCTCACCCAGACCGGCCAGGTCAAGGTGATGGACTTCGGCATCGCCCGGGCGCTGGCCTCCGGCGCCACCACGATGACCCAGACCAGCGCGGTCATCGGCACGGCGCAATACCTCTCGCCCGAGCAGGCGCGCGGCGAGGCGGTCGACGCCCGCTCCGACGTGTACGCGGGCGGCTGCGTGCTGTTCGAGCTGCTCTGCGGCCACCCGCCGTTCGTCGGGGACAGCCCGGTCAGCGTGGCGTACCAGCACGTGCGGGAGGCCCCGCCGACGCCCAGCGACATTAACCCGGACGTCAACCCCGCGGTCGACGCGATCGTGCTCAAGGCGCTGTCGAAGAACCCCCTCAACCGCTACCAGAGCGCCGGCGAGATGCGGGCCGACCTGCTCCGCGCGGCGGCCGGCCGGCCGGTGCTCGCCACCCCGGTGATGCGCGAGGCCGAGACCGCGCCGATGTCGGCCGCCGGTTCGGGCTACCCGACCCAGGTCGTCGGCGGCGCGGCCACCCGGCAGCAGATGCCGGCCCGGGTCGGCGACCCGCGCCAGCGCAGGGCGTCCTCCTGGGTGATCGCCACCTTCGCCGCGCTCGGCGTGCTCGCGATCATCGCCCTCGTCACCGCCTACGCGATGAGCCGGGGCGGTGCCGAGAAGATCGCCGTCCCCGACCTGACGGGCCAGACGCAGGCGGCGGCGGTGGCCCAGCTCGAACAGGCCGGCCTGGTCCCCGCCGTCGGCGACCCGATCGCCAACAGCACCTGCAAGAAGGACACCGTCGCAGCGCAGCAGCCGCCGCCGACCACCCAGCTGGAGAAGGGCCGGGGCGTCACCATCCAGGTCTGCTCCGGCAAGCCGGAGGTCACGATCCCCAACGGGCTGGTCAACTCCCAGTTCGACAACGTCGAGCAGCAGCTTGAGGGCCTCAAGCTTGAGGTGGTCAAGAAGGAGGTCAGCAGCTCCTCGCCGGAGGGGATCGTCACGAGCGTCAATCCGAAGTCCGGCACCAAGGTCGCCGAGGGCAGCAAGGTGACCGTGGAGGTCTCGCGGGGCAACGTCCGGCAGGTGCCGAACGTCGTCGGCTCCTCGGCCGACGACGCCAAGCGGGAGCTTCAGCAGGCCGGCTACGAGGTGCGGATCGTCGACGGCGACGAGGTGCCCGCCGACCAGGCCGGCAAGGTGTCCGGCCAGAACCCCCGGGGCGGCACCCAGCTGGAGCGGGGCAAGCAGGTCACCATCGAGGTGGACGTCCCCGAGCCGACCCCGGACCCGACCGAGCCGACGGGCAACCCGCCGATCACGCCTACGCCGACCCCGCCGATCGATGGCGGCAACGGCGGCGGGTTCCCGCTCCCGACCCCGCTGGCCCGCCTCAACCAGGACTGACGCCGGGCCCCATCAGGGCCGGCCATCCTCCCTGGGGCTGACCGTCAGGCGGCGGCGAACGCCGAGCGGCGGCGCGCGTCCACCTCGGCGGCCAGCGCCGGGGCGCGCTCCAGCGCCTCCGGGTGGCCGCAGGCGGCGAGCCAGTTCGCCAGCATCAGGTGACCGCCCTCGGTCAGCACCGACTCCGGGTGGAACTGGACGCCCTCGATCGGCAGCGTGCGGTGCCGCATCGCCATGACCACCCCGGAACCCGTCCAGCCGGTGACCTCCAGCTCCTCGGGCAGCGTCTCGGGCAGCACGGCGAGTGAGTGGTAGCGGGTGGCGGTGAACGGGTCCGGCAGGCCGGCGAGCACTCCGACGTCGCGGTGGCGTACCTCGGAGGTCTTGCCGTGCAGCAGCTCGGGGGCGCGGGTCACGGTCGCGCCGAACGCCTCACCGATGGCCTGGTGACCCAGGCAGACGCCGAAGATCGGCAGCTCGCCCGCGTACCGGCGGATGACGTCGAGGCAGACGCCGGCCCGGTCCGGGCTGCCCGGTCCCGGGGAGAGCAGGACGCCGGCCGCGCCGACCCTGCCCACCTCCTCGACGTCGATCTCGTCGTTGCGCCGGACCTCGCAGTCCACCCCGAGCTGGCCGAGGTATTGGACCAGGTTGAAGACGAACGAGTCGTAGTTGTCGATCACCAGGACGCGCATCGTCACCTGCTCGGAGAGGGGGGCGGGGTGTTGTTCTGCTCGGTGTCGTACGGCAGGTCGTGCTCGTCGCCGGCCGACGGGGCGTCACCGTCCACGCCCGAGCCGCCGCCCGGCACGCCGGAGTCCTGGGTGACCTGCACGTCGTCGAAGGGGAGCAGCGGCTCCGCCCACGGGAAGACCACGTACCAGAGCAGGGCCACCGTGGCGGTGGCGAGCAGCAGCGAGCCGAGCAGCTTGCCGGGCAGGCCCAGCGGCAGCCTGCGCCAGATCCAGGCGTACATCGTCAGCCCTCCAACTCCGCCGGCCGGCCCGCCGACTTGGGCTGGGTACGGGTCAGCTCGGCGTGCACGATCAGGCGCTGGTAGTTGTCGAACTTCGGGTTGCAGGTGGTCAGCGTGAGCACCTTCTTCGTCGGCTTCGCGCTCGGCTGCATCGGCACCGGAGCGACGACCTCGACCTGATTGGGCTTGACGATCCGTGACTTGTAGACCTGGTAGACGTACCACTCGGTCTTGCCCTCGACGACGAGCGCGTCGCCGGGGTTCAGCTCGTCCAGCCGCCAGAAGGTCGCCCGGTTGCGGTGGCCGGCGACGGAGAAGTTGCCCACCTGGCCGGGCATCGCGCTGTCCGGGTAGTGGCCCGGGGCATACCGGATGTCCTGCTGGGTGACCCCCTCGACCACGACCCAGTTCTTGTCGAGCTTCGGGATGTAGAGCCCGGCGAGGGGCTTGCCGTGCGCCGGCGGCTTCGGCTTCGCCGCCGCGCTGGCGCTGGGTGCCACGGTCGGGTCGCCGGTGGGGCCCCACGCCTGGGCGAGCTGGTTGCTGAGGTCGTTCTGGTGGGCGTCGACGATGGCCGACTTGCCCCACACCTCGTAGCCGGCGAAGAGGAGCACCACCAGGCCGAAGGTGATCAGCAGCTCGCCGGTGACCCGGACCCCGGTGCGCAGCCGGCTCCAGAACGTCGGCCGGGTCAGGTCGGAGTAGACGCTCTTGTAGCCTTCGTCGGTCTGCTCGGCCCGGAGCTGGACCACCCGCTCGCCGCGCCGCGGGCGGGGCGGTTCGGCCGGCTCCGCGTCGGTGGCGGGCTCGTCGCCGTTGTCCGGCAGACGGGGCACCGCGCCCATCAGCGCGGTCGCGTCGGGGGCCGGCGGCCGGGGCGACACCGCCGGGATGAAGGCGGTGGCCGCCGGGTCGGCGGGGTGACCCGGGCCACCGTCGGGCGGACCCGGACGCCACGCGCCGGGGGACACCGGAGCGGGCGGTACCGGGCCGGGGCGGCTCATCGCGTCGGGCGGCACCGGGCCGGGGCGGCGGTCTGCGGCGGGACGGTTGACCGCGTCGGGGGGCACCGTGCCTGGAAAGCCGGACCCGCGGGAGTGGGACGCCCGCGTACCCACCGGGGGGTGGGCCGGGGACTGCGGCCCTGGGGTCGACCGCTGCGGTACACCGGCGGGCCACTCGGGGGCGGGCCAGGGTGGGCCCGGGGAGGGCGGCTCCGGGGCGGCTCCGGGCCACGCCGGCGGCGGTCCCAGCTCTGCGGCCCGCCGAGCGTGGGCCGCCGGCCCGGCGGTGCGGGCCGCCGCCGGAGCTTCGGCGCTGGGTACGGCGGGGCGCGGCGTCAACACGGGGGTGGGCCAGGGGCCGGTCGGGCCGGGCCGCTCCGCCGACGAGTTCGGGGCCGCCGACGAGTTCGAGGCCGAGGGCGAGGCTGGAGCCGGGGGCGCGTTCGGGGCCGGGGGCGACGTCGCCAGGCCGGCGCGGTCGAGCCTGGGGAGGAAGGCGGTCTCCTCCTCGTCCCGTCCCCGCTCGTCCCGTCCCTGGTGCCGGCCGTCCCGGTTGTCGTCGGGTGCCGGGCTCACCGGGGCACCGTCGCCGAGCGCAGGGCTGTCGAGTCCTCGAACGCCGGCACCGTGACCGTCGACACGGACTCGCGGTAGCCCAGCTGGAAGTCGTCGACCGCGCCCTTGAACATCTGCACTCCCTCAGACGCGGCGAGGGCCTGCCGGAGCGCAGCGGGGTCGCCGATTGCAACGATCTTGAACGGAGGGGAGTACACCCGCCCATGGAGCAGCAGGGTGTTACCTACGCAGCGTACCGCGCTGGTGGTGAGGACGCGGACGTTCATGATTGACATCGCCTCCGCGCCGCCGGCCCAGAGCGCGTTCACGACGGCCTGTACGTCCTGCTGGTGGACGACCAGGTCGTCGTTGGTGGCGCCGTCGGGCAGCTCCTGGTCGGCCCGCCGTACGGCGTCGTTCAGCTCGACCGTGACGCCCGTTCCGGTGAGCGCGGTGAACCCGGCGTTCTGCCGGCTGGCGGCGGCGCGGTCCCGCTGCTCCCTGATCGGGCCGTCGGAATCGGCCAGGGTCGCCGTCTCGTCCTCGACCTCGGCCCGGAGTTGGGCGGCCCGGCGCTCGCTCGCGGCGACCTGCGTTCGGCGGTCCTCGATGAGCTGGGTGAGCTGGGGCCGGCGGTCCTCGCGTAGCGCGGTGCCGCCGGCGGTCGTCGCGGTGGTGGTGAACAACAGCCCGGCCGCGGCGGCGATCAGCGGTACGCCGATCGACCAGCCCGGACGCCGCTGCCGGGGACGCCGGGGCAGGAGGCCGGCGACCGCCCGGCGGAGGACCTTCTGCCAGGAGGCCGCGCCGGATGTGTACTCCACCGAGCGCTCCTTCCGCGTCGTCTCGTGTCAGCCCGCAACGACGCGGGCTGGTGCGGCGACCCGAACAGTCCCGCCTTTTTCGGTCACTCCGCGCATCGGCCTGACCCCATTCATGGCTTGAACGGGCCATCCGGACTACGCTAGCTGTCGAACATTATTGGCCATGGACCGTCGCCCCCGCGCCCGGTTGTCAGGCCGGACGAGGTCGTCACCCCTCTGGAGAGCGTCGTGCCCAAGTCTCAGGTCCGCAAGAAGAAGGTGTACACCCCGCCGACGGACGTGCGTCCGACGGCGACGGCGGCGACGCGCAAGCCTAGCCCGGTCTGGCTGCCGGTCACGGCGGTCGCGTTGATCGTCGGTGGCATCGGCTGGCTGGTGGTCTACTACCTCTCCGAGCAGGAGTACCCGGTCATGTCGTGGGGTTACTGGAACCTCGCGGTGGGCTTCGGCGCGATGGTCGCCTCCCTGGTCCTGCTCTCCCGCTGGCGTTGACCGGGCGGGCCCGACCCGCCCTCCCGGCACGATCCACGTCACCCGCCGCGCCCCTGCCCGGCGTTTCGGCGTCGGGCACCCTATGGTGTCCGCAGGGCGGCGCGGCTCAGGTGCGAGATGACTCACGTTACTGCTGGGTAACCTTCACGTAGGCTGCACTGCATGACCGAGCGGAGCGAGGTCATCGACCGGTCCGGTCGGGGTGCGACGACGGCGCAGCGCCGGTCGCGCCCCTGACCCGGTCCCGGCCGCCGAGCCGCTCGACAGGCAGCAGACCGGGAGGCCAACTCGATGGGCAGCGTCCAGATCGTCACCACGATCCTCGCGGCCGCCATCACCGCTGTGGCGGTGTGGCTTGCGGTGCGCGCGGTCATGAAGATCGTGGCAGTCATCCGGCTGGGTCAGCCCGCCCCGGAGCGGTTCGCCGACCGGGGCATCCGCACGAAGACGATGCTGGCCGAGACCGCCGGCCACACCAGGATGCTCCGCTGGAGCGTGGTCGGCGCCGCGCACTGGTTCGTCATGGTCGGCTTCATCGTGCTGTCGCTGCTGGTCCTGGAGGCATACTTCGAGGTCGTCTCCCCGACCGACGGCCTGCCGCTGATCGGCGGCCTGGCGGTCTACGGCCTGGTCACCGAGCTGATCGCGGTGCTCGGCGTGGTCGGCATTCTGGTCCTGATCGCGATCCGGGTCCGCAACCGGCCCACCCGGCCCGGTGGGCGTTCCCGGTTCACCGGCTCGACCATGTGGCAGGGCTACTTCGTCGAGGCCGTGGTCCTCGCCGTGCTGATCATGGGCTTCGTGATCCGGGGATTCAAGGTCGCGACGGACCACTTCGAGTACCCGCTGTGGGCCACCCCGGTCAGCCACGCCGTCGGCGCGCTGCTGCCCGACTGGTCGGCCGGCGTCAGCATCGCCGCCCTTATCAAGATCGCCATCTCGATGACCTGGCTGATCGTCATCGCGCTCAACGTGACCATGGGCGTCGCCTGGCACCGGTTCCTCGCCTTCTTCAACATCTTCTTCAAGCGCGACCCGGGGCGGGCCGGCTCCGGCCTCGGCGCGCTGCGGCCGATGATGAGCCAGGGCAAGCCGCTCGACTTCGAGGAGGCCGACCCGGAGAAAGACCAGTTCGGCGTCGCCCAGGTCGAGCAGTTCACCTGGAAGGGCCTGCTCGACTTCAGCACCTGCACCGAGTGCGGGCGGTGCCAGTCGCAGTGCCCGGCCTGGAACACCGGCAAGCCGCTGTCGCCGAAGCTGCTCGTGCTCAGCCTGCGCGACCACGCGTACGCCAAGGCGCCTTACCTGCTGGCCGGCGGCGGCAAGGACCTGACCGGCGAGGAGAAGGCGACCGCCGCCCAGCTCGCCCACGTGGACGTGCTGGCGCTCGCCGAGGCCGAGAAGCCGCTGATCGGCGGCGCCGAGGACGGCGGCGTCATCGACCCGGACGTGCTCTGGTCCTGCACCACCTGCGGTGCCTGCGTCGAGCAGTGCCCCGTCGACATCGAGCACATCGACCACATCGTCGACATGCGCCGCTACCAGGTGCTGATCGAGTCGAGCTTCCCGTCCGAGGCCGGCGTCATGCTGCGCAACCTGGAGAACAAGGGAAACCCCTGGGGCGCCCCGCAGAACACCCGCGAGGACTGGACCAAGGGGCTCGGCTTCGAGGTGCCGCGCGTCGGCGAGGTCGAGGACTTCGAATACCTGTTCTGGGTCGGCTGCGCCGGCGCGTTCGAGGACCGGGCCAAGAAGACCACCCGGGCGGTCGCCACGCTGCTCAACGAGGCCGGCGTGAAGTTCGCCATCCTCGGCGAGGGCGAAACCTGCACCGGTGACCCGGCCCGCCGGATCGGCAACGAGTTCGTCTTCCAGATGCTCGCCCAGCAGAACGTGGAGACCCTGAACGAGGCGTTCGAGGGTCGGGAGAAGAGCACCCGAAAGATCGTCGCCACCTGCCCGCACTGCTTCAACACCCTCGGCAACGAGTACGGGCAGCTCGGCGGCGAGTTCGAGGTGGTGCACCACACCCAGCTCCTGGCCCACCTGGTCAGCACCGGCAAGCTCACCCCGGTGCAGCCGGTCGACGGCGGCGTCACCTACCACGACCCCTGCTACCTGGGCCGGCACAACCGGGTCTTCGCCGCCCCGCGCGAGGTGCTCGGCGATTCCATCAAGGGCGAGATCGTCGAGATGCCGCGCAACAGCGAGCGCTCCTTCTGCTGCGGTGCCGGCGGTGCCCGGATGTGGATGGAGGAGAAGATCGGCAAGCGGATCAACGTGGACCGGGTCGAGGAGGCCATGTCCACCGGGGCGAGGACCATCGCGGTCGGCTGCCCGTTCTGCTCGACGATGCTCAACGACGGGGTCAACGGCAAGGGCGCCGGCGAGCAGGTCGAGGTGGTCGACGTCGCCAGCGTACTGCTGCGCTCCGTCAAGCCGGCCGACGCCGCCGGCGAGAAGGAGACCGCCGCCGCCGGCAGCTGACCCGACGGAGCCGGTGCCGCGCGTAGTGATGTGCGGCCCGGCCCGTCGTGGAACAATCCTGCCGAGGTGAACCGATCATCGACAGTCTTCTGGTTGCCACGGTGTTGCCACTGGTCGGCTTCGTGCTGCTGACCGCAGGCAACGCGTTCTTCGTGGCGGCCGAGTTCGCCCTGGTCACGGTGGACCGGCCGGAGATCGACCGACGCGCCGCCGCCGGTGACGGCGCGGCCCGAACGGTCCGCCGCGCCCTGCACGAGCTGTCCTTCCAGCTCTCCGGTGCCCAGCTCGGCATCACCATCACCGCCCTGCTCACCGGCTATCTGGCCGAGCCGGCGCTGGCCCGCCTGTTCGCCCCGGCCCTGCACCCGCTGGGGCCGGCGGCCGACCGGTTCACCCCGTTCCTCGCCTTGGCCCTGGCGACCCTGCTGTCGATGCTCTTCGGCGAGCTGGTGCCGAAGAACCTGGCGCTGGCCCGGCCGATGCCCACCGCGCTGGCCACCGCCCGGGGCATGCGCGGCTTCTCCCGGGCGTTCGGGTGGCTGATCCGGGGGCTGAACAACTCGGCGAACACGCTGGTCCGCCGGCTCGGGGTGGAGCCGCAGGAGGAACTGGCCAGCGCCCGTTCCCCCGAGGAACTGGGGCTGCTGGCCGCGATCTCGGCCCGGGCCGGGGCGCTCCCGCCGGAAACCGCGATGCTGCTGCGGCGCACCATCCGCTTCGGCGACAAGCGGGCGGCCGAGGCGATGACCCCCCGGGTGGACGTGATCGCGCTGCGTGCCACGGCCAGCGTCGCGGAGCTGTTGACCCTCGCCCAGCACACCGGCCGGACCCGGTTCCCGGTCTACGAGGAGACCCTCGACCTGGTCACCGGCGTCGCGGCGGTGCCGGACGCGCTGGGCGTGCCGCTGGCGAACCGGGCCAGGACCACCGTCGCGTCGGTCGCCCGGGAACCCGTGTACGTGCCGGAGAGCCTGGACCTCGACGGCGTCCTGGCCGCGCTCAAGGCGGCCGGCGCGGATCTGGCCATCGTGGTCGACGAGTACGGCGGCACCGACGGCGTGGTGACCGTTGAGGACCTGGTGGAGGAGCTGGTCGGGGAGATCGCCGACGAGTTCGACCCGGACGCGGTCGACGACGGCGGCCCGGTCGAGCTGACCGTGCCGGGCGGCGAGCGGACCGTCCTGGTCGACGGGGTGCTCCGCGAGGACGAGCTGATCGAGCAGACCGGCTTCCGGCTGCCAGAGGGCCCGTACGAGACGCTCGGCGGCTTCCTGATGGCCCGGCTCGGGCACATCCCGGTGGCCGGCGAGACGGTCGAGGAAGGCGGGTACGAGTTCACCGTGGTCGAGGTGGAGCGGCACCGGATCGAGCAGGTGCGGGTGCTGCGCCCGGAGGAGCCCGGGGACGATGCCTGAACTCCTGGTCACCGTGCTGCTGCTGCTCGGCAACGCGTTCTTCGTCGGCAGCGAGTTCGCGCTGATCGCCTCCCGGCACACGGTGATGGAGCCGCTGGCGGCCGGCTCGAAGCGGGCCCGCTGGGCGCTGTCGGCGATGAACCAGATCCCGCTGATGATCGCCGGGGCGCAGCTCGGCATCACCGTCTGCTCGCTGGGCCTCGGCGCGATCGCCGAACCGGCGCTGGCCCACCTGATGGAGCCGCCGTTCCACGCGCTGGGCCTGCCCGACGGTGCCGTGCACCCGGTGGCGTTCCTGATCGCCCTCGGCGTGGTGGTCTTCCTGCACACCGTGGTCGGCGAGATGGTGCCGAAGAACATCACCCTCGCCGGTCCGGAGCCGTCGGCGCTCTGGCTGGGGCCGGCGATGCTGGCGTTCTGCACGGCGACCAAGCCGCTGCTGCTGGCCATGAAATGGGCGTCGCGGCAGGTGCTGCGGATCTGGCGGGTCGAGGCGACGGACGCGGTCAAGACGGTGTTCACCGCCGAGGAACTGGCCGGTCTGGTGTCGCAGGCCCGCACGGAGGGGCTGCTCGACGCCGAGGAGCACGCCCGGATCACCGGGGCGCTCGCGCTGCACACCCGCACGGCGGCGGACGCCCTGCAACCGTGGTCGACGGTGACCACGGTGGCCGAGGACGTCTCGCCGGCCTCGCTGGAGGTGCTGGCGACCCGCACCGGCCGGTCCCGCTTCCCGGTGGTGCAGCGCGCCACCCGCCGGGTGCTGGGCTTCGTGCACGTCAAGGACGTCCTCGGGTACGCGGGGGCGGAGCGCCGCGCCCCGGTGCCGGCCGGGGTCTACCACCCGCTGGCCGTGGTGCCGCCGGACCGTACGCTGGCCGACCTGCTGTTGTCGATGCGCCGCGAGCGGCGGCACATGGTGCTGGTGAGCGACGGCCGCCGCCCGCTCGGGGTGGTGACCCTCGACGACGTGTTGACGGCCATCGTCGGCTGACCGCCCGCCACCACACCCTCAGGTGGCGCACACCCGTTGTGTGTGAACGGTTTGCGGGGCGTCACGGTGTGCCGACCCGCCTTGATTCCTCGCGCGGGACTCCCCTAATGTGAGGCGCTGACCGCTGTGGGTCGTCTGCCTCGATCTTCCCTCTCGCGAGGCGCCCGGCGGTCGGTTGCGAAGGAGTCGGTGCCGGTGGCAACCATGCCCCCCCATCGTCGTGCCCCGGGACGATCGCCCGCTCGCCCGGGTGGTGTCCGCCGGTTCGCACATCGCCTGCTCACCCTGGTCGCGGCGGTCGCCGTCGGCGCCGGGACACTGACCGCGCCCGCGTACGCCGAGCCCTCGGTCGACGAGATCGAGGCGCAGATCGACAAGCAGTGGGAGCAGCTCGAACCCACCATCGAGCAGTACAACAAGGTGTCTGTGCAGCTGAAGGCGAACCGGGAGAAGGCGAAGGCGCTGGAGAAGAAGATCCAGCCGCTGGCGCTCGAAACCGAGCTGGCCATGAACCGCGTCGGCGATCTCGCCTCCCGCTACTACATCTCCGGCCCGTCGCAGGACATCGGCGCGCTGCTGGTCAGCACCAAGCCGGGCACCCTCGCCGAGCAGCTGACCATCCTGGACCGGCTGGCCGCGCAGGAGCGCAAGCAGGTCGAGGGCGTGCTCGCCATCCGGGCGAAGTACGACACCGAGAAGCAGAAGCTCGACACGCTCATCGCCACCCAGGAGAAGCAGACCAAGGAGCTGGCGGAGAAGAAGAAGCAGATCAACGCCGAGATCAAGCGGCTCCAGGCGTCGATGCCGAAGACGGTGGTGTCCGTCCAGGGGTGCCCGACCATCACCGGCGTGATCAATTCGGATGCCCGCACCGCCATCAAGACCGCCTGTGCGCAGGTCGGCGACCCGTACGTCTTCAACACCGCAGGGCCGGACACGTTCGACTGCTCCGGCCTGACCCAGTACGCCTACAAGGCGGCTGGAATCTACCTGGCCCACTTCACCGGCGACCAGTGGAAGAAGGGCACTCTGGTGTCGCGTTCCGAGGCTCGCCCCGGTGACCTGGTGTTCTTCTTCGCGGACGTGCATCACGTCGGCCTCTACCTCGGCAACGGCATGATGGTGCACGCGCCCCGCGCCGGCAAGCCGGTCAACGTGAGCAGCATCAACACCATGCCGATCGCCGGCTTCCGCCGAATCACCTGATCGCCCGGCGCGGCCCCCGCGAAGGCCGCGCCCGCAGCACCACCCGAGAGCCCTCGGTCCTCCGACCGGGGGCTCTCGGCGTGCGGTGGACATCGAAGCCGGCGACGGGTCTGTACGGTGCGTCACGGCCCGGTGGGTTGCGGATCGACGACGATCGTCTCTACTCTGGCCAATTGTCGGCCGGTAGCTGCACCGCCCAGCCGGGCGGTGACGGTGCGACACCGCCGAGTCGCCTCCGGGCGAGCCGGGGACCCAGGTACGCCGGGGTGAATCCGCAGCGGTGCTGCGGTAGGGCGCTCTCCCTTCCCGCCCGAACCCGTCAGCTAACCCGGTAGGCGGTAACGGAAGAAGGAGAACGGAGCCCGGTGGCACACCATGCCCCGCGGCGCCCGTCACGCCGGTCGGCCGACGCCGACCGCCTGCCGGCCGCGCCGCGCACCCGCTGGTCACGCTGCACCACCGCCCTCGCCGCCCTGGTCGGCGTCGCCGTCGTCCTGACCGGCGCACCGACCGTGGCCCACGCCGACCCCTCGGTCGCCGAGATCGAGCGGCAGATCGACGAGGACTGGAACAAGCTCGAACCGCTCATCGAGCGGCACAACGCCACCCGCCAGGACCTGGCCGCCAAGCGTAAGCAGGCCGACGCGCTCGCCGCGCGGATCGGGCCGCTCCAGCGCCAGGTGGACGAGGCGCTGGAGAAGGTCGGCGGCCTCGCCGCCGAGGCGTACAAGGGCGACAACCTCTCGGTGGTCAACGCCCTGCTGGGCAGCCGCACGCCCAGCCAGATGATGGGGCAGCTGGAACTGCTCGACCGGTTCGCCCAGCGCCAGCAGCACGATGTCCAGGCGGTCGTCGACCTCCGCGACGAGCTGGCCGCGAAGAAGCAGCCCCTCGACGAGATGGTCACCCAGCTCGCCCGCACCGAGGCCCAGCTCGCCGCTAGGAAGAAGCAGATCAACACCGAGATCGACCGCCTGCAGAAGCTGCGGCTGAAGGTGTACGGCAACGGCGGCGGCGGCCCGCTGCGGCCCGCCCCCTGCCCGGCGAGCTATCCGGGCGGCGGCGCGGGGACGGCGGTGAAGTTCGCCTGCGCCCAGATCGGCAAGCCCTACGTCTGGGGCGCCGAGGGCCCGAACTCGTACGACTGCTCGGGGCTGATGCTGGCCGCCTGGGCGAAGGCCGGGGTCTCGCTGCCGCACAACGCAGCCCGGCAGCGGTCGGTGACCGCCAAGGTCAGCCGCGCCGACCTGCGCCCCGGCGATCTGGTCTTCTACTATGCCGACCTGCACCACGTCGGCATGTACGTGGGCGGGGGCTGGGTGGTGCACGCCTCCCGGGCCGGTGTCCCGGTGAAGATGAAGCGCCTCGACGACGGCCCGATCCACAGCTTCGGCCGCCCCGCCTGAGGTGCAAGGAAGGGCCCCTTCTTAACGCATACGGTCGAGAAGGGGCCCCTTCTCACACCCGGAGGGGTCGACGGCGACGTCGCGTAGGGCAGGCAGGGCTGCGTCAGCGGGTCGGCCAGGTGCGCCAGCTCTGCCAGGAGCGGCTCGGGGTCGGGCCGCGCTGGCCCTGGTAGCGCGAGCCGTAGACCGCCGAACCGTACGGGTGCTCGGCCGGTGACGACAGCCGGAAGATGCACAGCTGGCCGATCTTCATGCCCGGCCAGAGCGTGATCGGCAGGTTCGCCACGTTGGACAGCTCCAGCGTGACGTGCCCCGAGAAGCCCGGGTCGATGAAGCCGGCCGTGGAGTGGGTGAGCAGCCCCAGCCGGCCCAGCGAGCTCTTGCCCTCCAGCCGGCCCGCGAGCTGGTCGCCGAGGGAGATCACCTCCAGCGTGGAGGCGAGCACGAACTCACCCGGGTGCAGCACGAACGGCTCGCCGTCGGGCACCTCGATCATGGAGGTCAGGTCGTCCTGCTGCATCGACGGGTCGATGTGCGTGTAGAGGTGGTTGTTGAAGACCCGGAAGAGCTGGTCGAGGCGTACGTCGATGCTCGACGGCTGCACCAGGGTCGGCTCGAACGGCTCCAGCGCGAGTGTGCCGGCCTTCAGCTCGGCGACGAGGTCGCGGTCGGAGAGCAGCATCGCAACACCATAGCGAGGCTGGTCGGCGAGCCGGCGATCGGTACGCCCCGGCCAGCGCGTCGCGCTTCGCGTGTCGTACAGGTGTTCGATAGGATGCTGGCATGGCTTCCTGGTCCGAATTCGCCGCTGACGAGCCACGACTCGCCGACGGGATCCGTCACCTCATGCAGCAGTACGGGCCGGGCTTCGGCTACCTGGCCACCGTCCGCGCCGACGGTGGGCCCCGGGTGCACCCGGTCTCCCCGGTGATCACCGACGAGGGGCTCTTCTGCTTCGTCGTCGACTCGCCGAAGCGGCGCGACCTCGAACGCGACGGCCGTTACGCGCTGCATTCCTTCCCGCCGGAGGACAGCGACGACGAGGCATACGTGGCCGGGCACGCCAGGCCCGTGACCGACCAGGCCCGGGTGGCCCGGCTCGCCGAGATCGGGCGGGCCGCGCCGCAGGTCGACTGGCGGCTCTTCGAGTTCACCGTCGACGTGGCGATGCTGGCCCGGCGTGGTGACGCCGGCACCGTCCGCCCCGGAGAGGCGACCGACCGGCCGGCCGTGCAGGTCTGGCTCGACCCTGGGGCGGCCGGTGCCGCGAGCACCGCGCCCGACGCCGCGAGCACCGCCTCGGGCGGCGGCGCTGTGGGCGTACCAGATCGGCGGTCGGCCCTCGGCGGGCGCGGCGCCCATCGTGCGGCGGCCTGACCCCCACAGACGCCGGTGCCGGCCCCGTCGGGAGACGGAGCCGGCACCGGGATGATCAGCGACAGCGGTACGTCAGGCCGCGCGGTACGCGTTCCACGCGGTCAGCATCCGATCCGCCTGGCCGGCGGTGAACTGGTACATGCACGAGTCGTACGTGTAGTCCATGAAGTTGGTGATCGGGTCGAGGCCGGTCGCGGTGCAGGTGTCCCGCCCGGTCGGGCACTGGAAGGCCGCCTCGGCCTCCGCCGGCGTGTCGCTCACGCCGTCGCCGGAGCCGCGGCAGCCGCCCTGGAAGGTGTGGTAGAGGTTCAGCCAGTGGCCGATCTCGTGGGTGCCGGTGTCGCCCTGGTTGTAGTTGGTGGCGGTGCCGCCCGGCAGCGACTCGCTCAGCACGACGACGCCGTCCATGCTGTCCAGCCGGCGCTTCGGGAAGGTGGCCCAGCCGAGCAGGTCGTCGCTCAACTCGCCGAGGTAGATGTTCAGCGTGTTCTTGCCGCCCTCGCGCAGCGAGGTCTTCATCGAACGCTCGGCCGAGGAGCCCGACACGATCGGGTACCACGCCGGGTTGGTGACCCGGTTGATCTTCTGGAGCTGGAAGCTGAAGGCGGTGGCCGCGCCGCCGGTGGCGCCGCTGTAGGCCTGGTTCAGCACGCTGATCTGCGAGTTGATCATCGAGTCCGGGATGTTGCCGCCAGCGCGGGTGCCGTCCTCCTGGATGACGTGCACGATGACCGGCACGGTCACGGTGGCGAGCGCGGCGGCGCCAGCCCCGACCCGGAAGTTGGCCCGTTCGCGCAGGGCGGCGGCGAGGTCGGCCTCCCGCTCGCGGGTCTCCTTGGCGGTCAGTTCGTTCGGCTCGTGCTTGGCCTGCGCGCCGGCCTTCACCCGGGCGTCCGAGTGGACGTCGGCCGGCTCGACGCACGCCTCCGTCGGGGCGGCGGAGAAGGCCGAAGCGGCCGGGACGACACCCACGGCGGCGGTGCTGAGCAGCAGCGCGAGGGTCGTCGACGCGACGCCGGCAGTACGCCGGGTCAGCAGGTTGGGACGGAGTCCCATGGGCCCACCTCTTTCTGGCGGCGCGGCAGGGGGTGTGTCGCGCCGTGGCTTGAACGTGCGGGAGACGTTACAACCGATCGAGGGATTTGAGAATGGGCATATGTTGCGGCCTTGAAAATCCTACGCACCGTCGATGGCCTGCGGATCATGGTCGGCCGGGCGTGGTGGCGTGCGGGAGGGTGGGGCGCGTGAGGGGGTGCCTGGGTGCACGCGGCGACGGTGTCGGGTACAGTGGGTCCGCCTGCGGGTGTAGTTCAATGGCAGAACATCAGCTTCCCAAGCTGACAGTGCGGGTTCGATTCCCGTCACCCGCTCCACGCACGAAGGCCCTGGTCAGGACGCAAGTCCCGAGCCGGGGCCTTCGAGATTCCACGGCTCGTGATCCCCTCCATGGCGACGGCTACCGGACGAAGGTGAACAGCACCCCGGACGTGTCCAGTGGCCGGGGCGTGCCGGTGAACCGGTGCACGCCAACCGAGAAGAGCACGCCGTCCGGCGCGTGGAACGAGCGCTCGGCGAAACCGGCGTCCCGCAGCCAGCCGCGCAGTGCCGGGGTCAGGTCGGGAGCGCGCCGGGTCCGCGTCCAGATCACCGTGGCGTCGGCCGCGCACAACTGCGGCAGGGCGGCCACGGTCCGGCGTACGTCGTGGTCGTCGATGTTGCCGAAGACGCCCGCCATCAGCACGAGGTCGGCCGGCACCGCCTGTGCGTACGACGAGAGCCGGCCCGCGTCCGCCTGCCGGACGGTGGCGTTCGCGAGGCCGGCCCGGGCGGCGGTGATCCGGGCGGCGGTGACGTTGCCCGGGTCGTTCTCCAGCAGCGTGGCGCGGACGCGGGCCGCGTCGGCCCGACCAGCCAGTGCTCCGACGAGGTCGTGCCCCTGGCCCGTGCAGGCGCTGACGACCGTCAGCGGCTCGCCGGGGCGCTCGTCCAGCCACGCGGTGATCGCTCCCCGCACCAGCCGCAGCCGGCGGGACAGCTGGGAGTCCTCGTCGGCGTAGGGCTCGTGCCACGCCCGCCAGTCCGTCCCGGTCGTCATGCCACCGAGACTGCCAGGCCGCCGGCCGGTCGGGCCCACGGGCGGCCGGCGGGTCACGAAGGCGTCACAGGCGGCCGGCGGCGACGAACACGCAGGCGGCGAGGAGCGTCAGATTGACCAGTACGGCGACCGGCTCGCGTAGCCGCAGGTGGATGCCCGCCGCGCCGACCATCACGGCGGCGAGCGGCGTGAGCGAGGTCGCGATGCCGGTCAGCCCGGGCAGGAGCAGCCCGACGGCCGCGAGGACCGCCTGCGCGGCCCAGAGCGCGACGGTCACGGCGACTCCCGACGATCGTGGGTGGAGAATCGGTCACCTGAACGACGGGACGGGCCGCCGATCGGTGACCGGCCCCGCCGAGCTGCGGCGGCCGACGTGGTCTGCCGGCCGGCGGGCGATGCCGTCGACCTGACCGTCCCGGCCGTGGAGGCCGTAGGCTGGCGATCATGCGGATTGGCATCGTGATCCTTCCGGACCAGCGCTGGTCGCAGTCGCAGCATCGCTGGCGGCAGGCGGAGGAGTGGGGCTTCGACCACGCCTGGACGTACGATCACCTGGGCTGGCGGGACCTGGTCGACGGGCCCTGGTTCGACTCGATGACCACGCTGACCGCCGCCGCCACCGTGACCTCCCGGATCGGGCTCGGCACCCTCGTCGCCTCGCCCAACTTCCGGCACCCGGCGGCCTTCGCCCGGCAGATCACGGCCCTCGACGACGTCTCCGGTGGGCGGTTCCTACTCGGCGTCGGCGCGGGCGGCATCGGCTTCGACTCGGCCGTGCTGGGCGGGGAGACGCTGCCCCCGAGCCAGCGCGTCGCCCGGTTCGCCGAGTTCGTCGAGCTGCTCGACCTGATCCTGCGCGAGGACGGCACCACCTGGCGCGGCGACTGGTTCGCCGCCGTGGACGCCCGGAACAACCCGGGGTGCGTGCAGACCCCCAGGGTGCCGTTCGTGCTGGCTGCCAACGGCCCCCGCTCGATGCGGCTGGTGGCCCGGTTCGGGCAGGGCTGGGTCACCACCGGCACGGGCGGCGACGACGTGGAACAGTGGTGGGGGACGGTCACCGACCTGGCCGCCCGGATGGATCGGACGCTGGCCGAGGCCGGCCGCGATCCGGCCACCCTGGACCGCTATCTCTCGCTCGATTCCGCCCCGGCGTTCTCGCTGCGCAGCGCGGACTTCTTTGCCGAGCAGGTCGGGCGGGCCTCCGCCCTCGGCTTCACGGACGTGGTGACGCACTGGCCCCGAGCCAGCAGCTGGTACGCCGGGGACGAGGCCGTCCTGGCGGACGCGGCAACCCGCCTCCTGCCGGAGCTGCGTCGCCTGGCGCCCGCTGGCCGCCCTGCGGCTGAGTGAGAGCCGGTGGGAAGGGGACCCTTCTCTACCGTATGCGTTAACAGGGGGCCCTTCCTTACGCCTCCACCGAGACGAGCCGGAACCGCACGCAGACGACCCGGCTGTCGTCGGTGACGGGGGTGCCCACCCGGGCCCAGTAGGCGGCGTGCCCGGCCCGCCACTCCTCGATCGACCGGTCGCCCTCCCCTTCGGAGCGGGCGAAGTCCCACGGCACGTCGGCGAAGCGCACCACGTCGATGCCGGTCACCTCGACGATCCCGACGGGCGCGTCGTGGTCGTCCACGAGGGCGAGTCGCTCGCCGACGTGCTCCAGCTCCTCGTCCTCCTCGGCGTACTCGTCGGTCAGGCCGGCGGTCGCCGTCTTGGCCCCGGCCAGCACCAGGGAGTTGAGTCTCGCCCGCAGCTCGCCGGGGGTGCCGAGGGGGAGGCTGCGCAGTCCGTCGATCCGAGGCCACATCCCGCCGAGGCTACGCGGGCCGGCCGCACCCCGCCGCCGGATTTCGGGCGCGGAGTGCGGGAGCGCGTTCCGTGTCGGAGCGGCGCTGCTTCGCGCAGCGTGCCGGGGGCGTTACGGTGGCGGCAGGTCGAGCTGGCGAAGGGAGCGGGCGATGGCGGACCGGCGCGCGGTGCTGATTCCGGGGCGGGGCTACGACACCCGGGCGCCGCTGTTCGCGTACGTCGGGGAGGCCCTGCGCCGGATCGGCTTCGATACCCACGAGATCACCTGGCAGGTGCCGCCGGAGCTGGGCGCGGACCGGGCGGCGCCCTGGGTGGCCGAGCAGGTCGCCCCGGCGTTGGCGGAGCCGGCGCACCTGCTGGTCGGCAAGTCGCTGGGCAGCTTCGCCGCCCCGTTCGCCGCCGACCACGAGCTGCCGGCGGTGTGGCTCACCCCGCTGCTGCGCCGGGCCGACGTGACCGAGGCGCTGGCCCGGGCGACCGCGCCGTTCCTGCTGGTCGGCGGCACCGCCGACGCCCTGTGGGACGGCATCCAGGCCCGCCGGCTCAGCCCGCACGTGCTGGAGCTCGACGGTGCGGACCATTCGCTGCTGGTGCCCGGTCCGCTGGCCCGCTCGGCGGAGACGCTGGGCATGGTCTGCACCGCCGTGGAGGAGTTCCTCGGCGGAGCGGGCACGGGCAGCTGACCCTGGCGGCCTCGTTCAGATGAGCTGCGCCGCGTAGCCGGCCGCGGCGAGCACCCGCTCGTCTCCCGTCGCCGCGTGGGCGTCGAGCACCGCGTCGGCGAGCTTCACCACGTGCGCGTCGCCGTGCCGGGCCGCCCGGGCGAAGACCTCCGCCGGGGTGCCGGGGGCGACGGCCGGGGGTGCGCCGCCAGCCATGGAGGCGTACACGGCGGTCACCGCCGCCGTCGCGGACCAGGCCGCGGCGAGGCTCGGCGCCCAGAGCCCCGGGTCCAGCTCCGGCAGGGTACGCAGCACAGCCGTCGGCGCGGTCACCGCGTGCACCAGCATGACGGGTTCCGCGTGCCCGTACCGGAGGTAGTCCAGGCTCGCCAGGTGCACCAGCTCGGCGAGCCCCCGCTCCGCCTCGGCCGGGGTGCGCGCCGGCCGCAGCGCCGCGAGCGACGACTTCCACTCCGGTACGTCCGGCAGCCGGCCCAGCCGCTCGCGGATGCCGCCGGTGCGGTCGGCGATGCGGGGCAGCCCGGCCAGCGCGGCGGTCACCTCGCCCTCTCCGGCGGGAGCTCCGCCCTCTCCGGCGTGTGCCTCGTCCGTCCTGTCCGGTGTCGCCGCCGTCAGCGCTGTCGTGCCGGGGACCGGCTGCCAGCGCGCGGCCCAGTAGGCGAGGGCCTGGCCGAGTTCGGTGCGCCGGTCCGGGCTGGCCTCGTCGGCGCGCAGCGCCCGGACGGCGTGCCCGACCCGGATGACGCCGTGGGTCGCCCCGGCGGCGATGCCTGGCAGCAGTCGGGGCCACCAGGTGGCAAGCGTCTCCCGCCAGGGTCGTTCGCGTAGCTCCCGGTCGAAGTGGGCGAGCCAGTCGCCGGCGCGCTTCGGGTCGCCGAGGGCGGCCCGCCAGTCGTCGATCGGCCGGATGCCGCGCGGCAGCTCGTCGAGCCGCCGGAGGTAGTCGTCCAGCCAGCGGTGCACCCGGGCGTCGTGCCCGTGCCGGACCAGTGCCTCGACGGCCATCGGGCCGTGGTTGGAGAGCCAGCCCTCGAACTCCGGGCCGGTGCGGTGCAAGCGTCGGTACGCCTCGTTCAGGATTCCGTCGTCCATGCTCCGATCGTGCGAGTTGAAGCTCGCTTCAGGTCAACCCCTCGGGCGGCGACAACCGGCCGCCCTCGACCAGGCCGTGTACCCGCAGCTCGGCGGCGACGTCGGGCGGGCAGTCGACGACCACGGCCGAGGTGCCGACGACCTCGGCGCCCCGGGCGGCGCAGATCGCGTACAGGGCGTGCAGCTGGGCGCCGGTGGCCACCCAGTCGTCGACCACCAGCACCCGGTCGCCGGGGCCCAGGTGCCGGTCCCGCACGCCCAGGTCGACCCGGCGGCCCCGGAAGTCCGGGGGGCTCTGCGCCCACGTCGTCGCACCGGCGGGCAGCCTCCCGTCCCCCGCCTTGTGCGCCGGCGTGAAGCCGACCCCGAGCGCGGTTGCGGCGAGCGGGCCGAGCAGCAGCCCGGTCACGGCGGGGGCGAGCACGACGGTCGGCCGGGCGTCCTGGAACGGCGCGGCCAGGGCCGGCCCGAGCCCCGCCAGCACCGCCGGGTCCCGCCACCAGCCGGAGACGTCGCTGACCAGGTGGGTGCTCTGCGGCCCGGGATCGATCCACCGGAACAGCTCGACGAGGCGTTCGCTCAGCTCAGCGGGCATCCGCCCATCCTGCGCCAGATCGACGCCGCGGTGGAATCCGGCCCGCCCCGGGGCCGAGCGGGCCACGTCGCCTCGGATGATCGGCCACACGTATGCGAGCAAATATGCATATAGCACCATGATCACGTTGACTTCGGAAGTGCTTCTCTCGCTACGGTCCGGGCCGGTTTGTTCTCCACGACGAAAGGACCGGGCCGGTGGTTGGTAGGCACTCCCGTACCCGATTGTTCTCCTCGCCGGCCGGAATCGCGGCCACCGCGGCCGTCGGCGTCGCGCTCGCCGTCGGCGGCACCGTCGGCGCGGTGAGCCTGACCGCCGGTGAGGCGGCGCCGCAGCCGACCGTCGCCGACACCCCGGTGGGTGTCCCCACCACCCCGGCCGTGCCGTCGGCGTCGCCCAGCGCGAGCGCCAGCGTCCCGCCCAGCGCCAGCCCGTCGCCGACCGTAACGGCCAGTCCGAAGGGCACCCGGAGTCAGGCGGCCTCGCGGAGCAGGCCGCGCACCGCCGCGCCGAAGCCGGCCGCCACCACGAAGAAGCCCGCCCCGACCAGCAACGTCGTCGACAGCGGCTCGTGCGGGGCGTCCTTCTACGACGAGGGTCAGCTCACCGCCAACGGGGAGAACTTCGACCCGAGCGCCCTGACCGCCGCGCACAAGACCCTGCCGTTCGACACTTTGGTGCGGGTGACGAACCCGGCCAGCGGCAAGTCGGTCACCGTCCGGATCAACGACCGGGGCCCCTTCATCGACGGCCGCTGCCTCGACCTGTCCCGGGCCGCGTTCGCGGCCATCGCCTCCGTCGACGTCGGCGCCCTGACCGTGAAGTACGAGGTCCTGGGCTGACCCGATGACCTCGGGTGGGGGCGGTGCGACCAGGGCCGGACCGGCCGCCGCCCGGACCCGGCCGGGCAGAACATCCTCGGCCGACGGGCCAGGCTCGTTCACCGGTTCACGTCCATCAGGCATGCTGTCCCTCGTACGCACGCATGCCTTCCAGTCGGGCCGTGGCCCGCTGAGCCCCGGATCCCGCGCCGGCCTCGGCGCGGCCCTCGTCCTGCTCGCGATCATCTCCGCGGTGGAGCTGGCGGACGGCCGGTCGGCGCACTACGTGGCGCTGATGGTCGCCGCCCCGTTCCTCTCGGCGGCGCTGGCCTCCTGGCGGGTGGTGCTCGGGGTGGGTGCCGCCGCGACCGCGATCGGGTCCGCCTTCGCCCTCACCGAGCCGAGGACGTCGCTGGTCACCGCCGTCAACGTGGCCGGCATCGCGCTGGCGACCGGCATCGCGGCGGCGGTGGCCTCCGTCCGGCAGCGGCAGGCCGAGCGGATCGCCGAGCTGTCCAAGCTGGCGGCGGTGGCCCAGCAGGCGGTGCTGCGTCCGCTCGGCCCGCAGGTGGGGACCCTGGCAGTGGCGGGACGCTACATCTCCTCGACCGCGACCGCCGAGATCGGCGGCGACCTGTACGAGGCGATCGACACCCCGTACGGCGTGCGCATGATCATCGGTGACGTACGTGGCAAGGGGCTGGACGCCGTCCGGCTGGCCAGCATCGTGCTGGGCTCGTACCGGCACGTCGCGTACGAGCGGGCCGACCTGCGGGCGGTGGTCGCCGACCTGGACCGGGCGGTGGCCCGCAACGTCGGCGACGAGGACTTCGTCACCGCCGCCCTGGTCGAGGAGCGGGGTGGGACGCTCACCATCGTCAACTGCGGCCACCCGTCGCCGCTGCTGCTGCGCCGGGGCGCGGTGATCCCCCTCGAACCGCCCGCGCCCGCGCCGCCGCTGGGCTTCATGCCGGTCGTCCGGCCTCGGGTCGAGCGTCTGGAGCCCGGCGACCGGCTGCTGCTGTTCACCGATGGCCTCGGCGAGGCGCGCCGGGACGGCGAGTTCTTCCCGACGGCCGACCGGGCGTGGCGGCTGCTCGGCCACGGCACGGTCGGCGACGGGCTGGCCTCGTTGGAGACCGCCCTGGTCGAGTGGGTGCACGGCCGGCTCGACGACGACATTGCCCTGGTCCTGATGGAGTACGCCGGCCACCGCGGCGCGGTGGCCGACCCCGTGCCGAGTTGGGAGGTCGGCGCGGCCGAGGGCTGAGCCACGATTTTCGTGACCCACGGTTCCGTCCGGTTCGGGACGGGGTTCCGCCCGATTCGGGACGGGGTTCCGCCCGGTTTCGGACGGCCGAAGCGCGGGTGTGTAATCGCCGTCACTTCCACGATCGGCTTGTCGCTGCCTACCCGCGAGTAATACAGTCGGGGTTACTGATCGGTAACACCTGTCCGGGAAGCGGGGCCAGCGAGCATGACCCACTACAAGAGCAACCTCCGGGACCTCGAGTTCAACCTGTTCGAGGTCTTCGGGGTGGACCGGGCGTTCGGCCAGGAGCCGTACTCGGATCTCGACGTCGACACCGCGCGCAGCTTCCTCTCCGAGGTGGACCGCCTCGCCCGCGAGGACCTCGCGGTCAGCTACTCGGACAGCGACCGGAACCCCCCGGTCTTCGACCCGGCCACGCACACCGCGCCGCTGCCGGCGTCGTTCAAGAAGTCGTACCAGGCGTTCATGGACTCCGAGTTCTGGCGCCTGGACCTCCCGCCGGCGCTGGACGGCACCAACGCTCCCCGCGCCCTCTGGTGGTCGCTCGCCGAGATGGTGCTCGGCGCGAACGCCCCGGTGTGGATGTACGCCTCCGGCCCCTCCTTCGCGCACGTGCTGCACGTCGAGGGCACCGAGGAGCAGAAGAAGTGGGCCAAGCTCTTCATCGACAGGCAGTGGGGCTCCACGATGGTGCTCACCGAGCCCGACGCCGGCTCGGACGTGGGCGCCGGCCGCACCCGCGCGATCCCGCAGCCGGACGGCACGTGGCACATCGAGGGCGTGAAGCGCTTCATCACCTCCGGTGAGCACGACCTGAGCGACAACATCGTGCACTACGTGCTGGCCCGCCCGGTCGGCGTCGAGGGCGTCGGCGGCCCCGGCACCAAGGGTCTGTCGCTCTTCGTCGTGCCGAAGTTCCACTTCGACCCGGAGACCGGCGAGCTGGGCGAGCGCAACGGCGTCTACGCCACCAACGTCGAGCACAAGATGGGGATCAAGGTCTCCAACACCTGCGAGATGACCTTCGGCGAGCACGGCGTGCCGGCGAAGGGCTGGCTGCTGGGCGAGAAGCACGACGGCATCCGGCAGATGTTCATGATCATCGAGTACGCGCGGATGATGGTCGGCACCAAGGCCATCGCCACCCTCTCCACCGGCTACCTCAACGCCCTGGAATACGCCAAGAACCGCGTCCAGGGCGCCGACCTCGTCCAGCAGGCCGACAAGACCGCCCCCCGGGTCACCATCACCCACCACCCGGACGTCCGCCGCTCGCTGATGCTCCAGAAGTCGTACGCCGAGGGCCTGCGCGCCCTGGTCTGCTACACCGCCTCCTGGCAGGACCAGGTCGCCATCGCCGAGGCGGCCGGCGACGAGCAGGCGACGAAGATCGCCAAGCGGGTCAACGACCTGCTGCTGCCGCTGGTCAAGGGCGTCGGCTCCGAGCGGGCGTACGAGATGCTGGGCCACGAGGCGCTGCAGACCTTCGGCGGCTCCGGCTTCCTCCAGGACTACCCCCTGGAGCAGTACGTCCGGGACGCGAAGATCGACACCCTGTACGAGGGCACCACCGCGATCCAGAGTCTGGACCTGATCTTCCGCAAGATCGTCCGGGACAACGGCAAGGCCCTCATGACGGTCGCCGGCGAAATCCAGGAGTTCATCACCTCCGAGGGCGGCAACGGCCAGCTCAAGCAGGAGCGGCAGTCGCTCGGCAAGGCCCTCGCCGAGGTCCAGAACATGCTCGGTGTGCTGACCGGCTGGCTGGGCGAGGCGCAGGGCGGCGACGTCCGGGCGCTGTACAAGGTGGGCCTCAGCAGCCGGCGATTCCTGCTGGCGGTGGGCGACCTGGTCGTCGGCTGGCTGCTCCAGCGGCAGGCCGACGTCGCCCTGCGCGCCCTGGCCGGCGAGGTCTCCGCCGCCGACAAGGCGTTCTACACCGGCAAGGTCGCCGCCGCGAAGTTCTTCGCCCGCGAGGTGCTGCCCCGACTGGGCGCCGACCGGCGGATCATCGAGAACACCGACCTGGAGTTGATGGACCTCCCGGAGGAGGCATTCTGAGCCGCTGACGCACCACAGCGGCCCCCGGACGGCCGGCGAGTCCCCCACTCGCCGGCCGTCGCCGTCTCACCACCTGTCCGTCGGCGGTGCGGCGGTGCGGCGGTGCGGCGGCGGTGCGGCGGGCGGCGTGGTTCAGCGGGTGGTGATCGACAGCAGCGCGGCGGAGCGGTCCCACAGTTTCCTGGCCAGGGCCGGGTCGCGGGCGTCGTCGCTGGATGCGGCGACCTTGCGCTTCTCGTAGTACTCGCCCGACTGCCAGTCGGCGCCCGGTGCCCCCTCCGCCAACCAGACCAGTTGGTCGGCGCCCTTGTCGGGGCTGATCGTGAGCAGGTACCTGAGGGGCGTGTGGTAGATGAACCGCACGAAGTGCGTGGTGTCGCTGGCGAAGGCGCTACGGACCACGCCGGGGTGGAACGCGGCGGCGTTGATGCCCTGGGCGTGGTAGCGGCGGTGCAACTCCCGGGTGAACAGGATGTTCGCCAGCTTCCCGTTGCCGTACGCGACGTGCGGCCGGTAGTCCTTCTCGTTCTGCAGGTCGTCGATGTCGAACCGGCCGAACTGCTTCGCCACGACGCTGGAGGTCTGGATCACCTTCGCCCTGCTCGCGATCAGCGTCGGCAGGAGCAGGTTGGTGAGCAGGAACGGGGCCAGGTGGTTGACCTGGAAGGTCTTCTCGAACCCGTCGCGGGTCACCGCCCGGTCGCCCATGATGCCGCCGGCGTTGTTGGCCAGCACGTCGATGCGCGGGCATGCCTCCCGCAGCCGGTCGGCCAGCACACGCACCTGTGCGAGGTCGGCGAAGTCCGCCACGAAGTGCGGCACCCCGAGCTGCGCGGCGACAGCGGCGGTCTTCGCCGGTGACCGGCCGACCAGGACGAGCTTCTCGCCCCTGGCCGCCAGCTGCCGGGCGGCGGCGGCGCCGACGCCGTCACTCGCGCCGGTGATCACGATGGTCTGCTGCGGCATGACCACACCCTCCTCTCGTTAAAACCGAACGGTTCGGTTCGACCGTACACCGCCGCCCGGACGTCGCCAAACCGAACGGTTCGGTTAGGTAGGGTGGGGGCATGACCCCGCGCGCCAGCACCGATCCGACCAGCGATCGCATCGTCGCCGCGGCAACGGCCGAGTTCTCCCGGTACGGGATCGCCGGCGCGCGCGTCGAGCGGATCGCCAAGGCGGCCCGGACGAGCAAGGAACGGGTCTACGCCTACTTCCGCAGCAAGGAACAGCTGTACCGGTTCGTCGCCGGTCGCGAACTCGCGGCGATGGCAGAGGCCGTTCTGCTGGATCCCACCGATCTTCCGGAGTACGCCGGACGTGTACACGACCACTTCACCCGCCACCCCGAATGCTGGCGGCTGATGATGTGGGGCCAGATGGAACTGTCGCCGGGCCAGACGCCGCAGGACGACCCGCTCCAGGAGTCCGTGAACCACAAATTGGAACAACTGCGCAAGGCCCAGGAATCCGGCCACCTCGATCCCGCATGGGATCCCCAGGACATCCTGGTGTTCGTCAGCCAGCTCGCCACCTCGTGGGCCGCAGCCGAAAGCACCCTCACCCTGGCCGGTGAGGATCGTGCGGCCTTCATGGCGGCTCGACGAGCGGCCATCGTCGCCGCCGTCCAGCGCCTGTTCCCCACCATCCCGCGCGCCGGTGCACCCGAAGGTCACTGATCACCGGACCCCGGGCGCTCCGGGTGTCACTCCTCGACCCGGCGCGTCGGCTGTCCCCTATCGCCGGTCGCGTCCCGGGTACTAGCCCCGCCGGACGGGTAACCGGGGCCCGGACGTCGTCAGTGAACGCCCAGAGCCACCGCACGTGGGGGTGCAGCGCACATGGGCATTGGTAGTGGAATCTTTCTCATCGCCATCGGCGCGATCCTGACCTTCGCCATCCGGGCCAACGTCTGGTGGGTGGATCTGCGCGCGGTCGGCTGGGTCTTCATCCTGGCCGGGCTGGCCGTGCTGCTCACCACGCTCTGGTTCTGGCAGGACCGGCGCAAGCGGGCGCGCACCCTGATCGTGGAGGAGAACAGGCTGTCGCATCCGACCGCGATGATGCCGCCTCCGCCCGACCCGCCTCCGCCCACGGCGCCGCCCTCCTGAGGCCCGCCGGCCCGCCCGCACCTGTCGTTAGCAGGGGCCCCTGTGCAACAGAATGCGTTGACAGGGGCCCCTGCTTGCACCTCAGGCGCGGGCGGTGTGGCGGGCGACGATGTCGGCATGGCGCAACTCGGCCCAGGGGAGCCTGGTGCGGTGCACCACCAGGTCGGTGGTGCGTAGGCCCTCCTGGTCCGCGCGTTCCGGGTCGAGCAGCGCCGAGAGCAGCGAGATGCCCGGGTTGTGGGCGACCAGCAGCACCGTCGTCGCCTTCGCCGGGGTCGACCGGATCAACCCCAACAGCTCCGCCGGGCGTGCCTCGTACGCGCCCGGCTCGTAGCGCACCTGCGGCGCGGGGCTGGCCGGCCCGGCCTCGTCCGGCGAGCCGGTCATGCCCAGCTCCACCCCGTGCCAGGTCTGCCGGGTGCGCCTGGCGGCCGAGCAGAGCACCACGTCGGGAAGCAGCCCGTGCCGGGCCAGCCAGGCGCCGGCGGCGGCCGAGTCGGCGTGCCCCCTGGCGGTGAGCGGTCGCTGGAGGTCCGGCCCGGTTCCCGGTGCCTCCGCCTTGGCGTGCCGCAGCAGCACCAGCGTCCGTTCCGTCCCTCCGGCGTCCGTCATGGGCCCAGCTTGCCCGATTGACGATCGGAGCGCCTGGGTATGTCGATGGATGCCGCAACCTCATCCATGGCCGGGGCCCCGCAACGGCGCGGGGCCCCGGCGCGTGCCCGGGTGGGGATCAGGCGAACAGGGCGAAGTAGATCGCGATGTGGTGGCAGATCGCCGCCACCAGCGTGCAGGCGTGGAAGAACTCGTGGTGGCCGAAGACGGTGGGCCACGGGTTGGGCCGGCGCAACGCGTAGAAGACGGCGCCGACGCTGTAGATCGCTCCGCCGACGGCGAGCAGCACCAGCGCGGTCACGCCGCCGGAGTGCAGGATCTGTGGCAGCATCGCCACCGACACCCAGCCCAGCGCCAGGTAGAGCGGGGCGGAGACCCAGCGCGGCGCGTGCGGCCAGACCAGTTTCAGCGCCACCCCGCCCAGCGCGCCGCCCCAGACCAGGGCGAGCATGGTTGTCGCCTGCCGGACGTCCAGCAGCAGGACGCAGAACGGGGTGTACGTGCCGGCGATGAACACGAAGATCATCGAATGGTCCATCCGGCGCATGATCTGGTAGCCGCGTTCGGACCACACGCGACGGTGGTAGAGCGCGCTGGTGCCGAAGAGGCCGCAGACCGTCAGGCTGTAGACGAGGCAGCTGATCAGCGGGGACCAGCCGGGGCGGCTGGCGGCGATGGAGCAGAGCACGATGCCGCAGACGAGCGCGACGAAGAACGCGTAAGTGTGCAGCCAGCCGCGCATCCGCGGCTTCCCGATGTCGACCGGCTTGAGTCGAAGCGGTGCGGAGGTCGTCACGCACCTAGGTTACGGCACCGTAGGTTACCGTCAAGTAGTGCTGATCGTCACCGGATCGAGGGGTCCGACGGCCCTGCCCGGTCCGCCGATCGGGGATCATGGCGGGATGCGGATCCGGCCCGTCGGCGCACACGCCCTGCTGCTCGACTGCGACGATCCCGACCAGGTGGAGGCGTGGCGCGCCGAGCTGACGCACCGCCGGGCGGCCAGCGAGCTGACCGCCGTCGAGATTGTCGCGGCGGCCCGTACGGTGCTGCTCGACGGGGTGCCCGACCCCGACCGGGCTGCCGCGCTCGTCGCCGGCTGGACGCCGCGACCCGCCGACGGGCCGACTTCCGCCGACGGCACGTTGCCCGCCGACGGCACGTTGCCCGCCGACGGCACGTTGCCCGCCGACGGCACGACGTCCAACGACGGCACGACGCCCGTCGAGGTCGAGGTCCCCGTCACGTACGACGGGGCGGACCTGCCCGTCGTCGCCGGCCACTGGGGGGTGGACGTGCCCGAGGTGGTCGCCCGCCTCACCGGCACCCGGTTCCGGGTGGCGTTCTGCGGGTTCGCGCCCGGGTTCGCGTACCTGACCGGTTTGCCGCAGGAGTGGGCGGTGCCCCGGCTCGCCACGCCCCGCCCCCGGGTCCCGGCCGGCTCGGTCGCGCTCGCCGGCCCGTACGCGGGGATCTATCCCGGTGCGTCCCCCGGCGGCTGGCTGCTGGTCGGGCGGACCAGGATGACCCTGTTCGACGTGACCGCCGACCCGCCTGCCCGGCTCGCCCCCGGCACCCGGGTACGCCTGGCGGCGACCGCGTGACCGGCCGATCCGCCGCCGGACCGAGGCCCCGGCTGGAGGTGCTCCGGGCCGGGGCGCTCACCACCGTGCAGGACCAGGGCCGACCCGGCTGGGCGCACCTCGGCGTGCCCCGGTCGGGAGCGCTCGACCCGACGGCCCTGCGCCTGGCCAACCGCCTCGTCGGCAACCCGGAGGACGCGGCCGGCCTGGAGATCACCCTCACCGGCTGCGCGCTGCGCCTCACCCGGGCCGGCGCGGTCGCGCTCACCGGCGCGGACGCCGACGTGTGGATCGGCGGCGCGCGGATCGGCGCGGACGCCGAGGCGCGGGTCGCCGACCAGCCTGGCGGCGTGCGGGTCGCCGACCGGCCCGGCGACGTCGGCCGGCCCCTGGCCGTGCCAGCCGGGGCGGTCGTGCGGATCGGCCCGGCCCGCTCCGGGCTGCGCACCTGGCTCGCCGTGGCCGGCGGGATCGCCGTGCCGCCGGTGCTCGGCAGCCGCTCCACCGACACCCTCTCCGGGCTCGGCCCGCCCCCGCTGCGCGACGGCGACATCCTGCCGCTCGGCGCCCCGGCCGGCGACCCCGCGCCGGTCGACATCACGGTCGGGCGGCCCGCCCCGGCCGCGCTGCGGCTCGCGCTGCGCCTCGGACCCCGCGACGACTGGTTCACCCCGGCCGCGCTCGACCGGCTGTTCGGCACGGCGTACACGGTGAGCCCGGTCAGCAACCGGGTCGGCGCGCGACTGACCGGCGCGCCGCTGCCCCGCGCGGTCGCCGGGGAACTGCCCAGCGAGGGCCTCGTGCTCGGCGCGGTGCAGGTGCCCGCCGACGGCCAGCCGTTGATCTTCCTCGCCGACCATCCCACCACCGGCGGCTACCCCGTCGTCGGGGTGGTGGACGACGTGACGCCGCTCGCGCAGGCCCGCCCGGGGACTACGGTGACGTTCCATGGACCTCAACGCTGACCTCGGTGAGGGATTCGGCATCTGGCGGCTCGGCGACGACGAGGCGCTGCTCGACCTGATCACCTCCGCCAACGTGGCCTGCGGCTTCCATGGCGGCGACCCGTCGACCATGCGCCGGGTCTGCGCCGCCGCCGCGCAACGCGGGGTCGCCGTGGGCGCGCAGGTCGGCTACCGCGACCTCGCCGGCTTCGGCCGCCGACACATCGCGTACGCGTTCGCGGACCTGCGCGACGAGACCACCTACCAGCTCGGCGCGCTCGACGCGTTCTGCCGGCCGTACCGCACCCGGGTCCGCTACCTCAAGCCGCACGGGGCGCTCTACCACGCCGTGTCGGTCGACGAGTCGCAGGCCGCCGCCCTGATCGCCGCCATCGACGACTACGACCGCGACCTGCCGGTGCTCTGCGCTCCCGGCTCGGTGCTCGCCCAGCTCGCCACCGGCGCCGGTCTGCGGGTGGTCGCCGAGGGCTTCGCCGACCGGGGCTACCTGCCCAACGGCACGCTGGTGCCCCGCACCGCCCTCGGCGCGCTGCTCACCGACCCCGAGCAGGTGGCCGCCCGTGCCGTCCGGATGGCCACCGAGCAGACCGTGGTGGCCGTCGACGGCACCGTCGTGCCCTGCCCGGTCGAGTCCATCTGCCTGCACGGCGACACGCCGGGCGCGGTGGCGTCCGCCGAGCTGGTACGGGCCGCGCTCCTCGACGCGGGGGTGACGCTCACTCCGTTCGCGTGAGAGGAAGGGCACCTTGTTGACGCATTCTGCATAGGAAGGGCCCCTTCCTGACGCACCGAGCGCCGACGCACGGGCGGCCGGCGTCGGGTCAGGCGTCCAGGCCGCGCAGGACCAGCGGGAGCCGTGCCGGGCCGCCCTCGACCACCCGCACCGGCACCCCCCAGTCCTGGCGGGTCAGGTGGCAGGCCGCGTGCTCCACGTCCGCGTCGCACGTTGCCGCCTGCGCGGTCACCTGGAGCACCCCGCCGGCCACCGACCCGTCGACCACCAACCGGCGGGACAGCTCCGTGCCGGTGCCCGCCCCCTCCCGCAGCAACTCCGGCGGCGACGCCGAGACGACCAGCCGGGTCGACGGCCCGTACGTCTCGTCCAGCTTCTGCCCCGGCGCCGGGGCGAACACCACGTCCAGCGTCACCTCGCCGGCCGCCACCTCCATCGGCTTCCGCTCGGTGCGGTGCCGGGGGCCGTCGACCGTGCTCGCCCCCACGGCCGACAACGCGCCCGGGGCCAGCCGGGTCAGCCGGTGCGCCGCCGACTCGACCACCAGCACCCCGCCGTCGGCGGTCAGCACCAGGTCGCTCGGCTCGGCGAGCCCGTCGGCGACCGTCGACACCTGACCGGTGGCCGGATCGAAGCGGCGGACCGCCCCGTTGTACGTGTCGGCGATCAGCACCGAGCCGTCCGGCAGCGCGCACACGCCCAGCGGATGCTGGAGCAGCGCCCGGTCGGCCGGGCCGTCAACGTGGCCGAAGTCGAACAACCCCTGCCCGACGGCGGTGCCCAGGACGCCGTTCTCGACGTACCGGATCGCGCTGGTCTCGCTGTCGGCGACCCAGAGCCGGATGCCGTCGGCCGAGACGGCCAGGCCGGACGGCTGGGCCAGCCACGCCTCGGCCAGCGGCCCGTCGCGCAGCGCCTCGACGGTGGTGCCGGCGTACATGCCCGCCGTGCGGCGGATCGGGTCGAACCACCAGAGCTGGTGGATGCCCGCCATGGCGACGATCACCCGGTCGTCGTACCAGGCCACGTCCCACGGGGAGGAGAGGTCGACCGAGAGCGAGTCGTGGGCGTGGTCGTCCACCGTGGAACGCCACTGCCGGCCGGTGCCGGCCACGGTCACCACCTCGCCGGTGGCCAGCCGCAGCCCGCGTAGCAGGTGGTTCACGGTGTCGGCGACGACCACGTCGTACCCGGCCACCTCGGCCACGTGCTCCGGCAGCCGGCACAGCCCCTGCGGCTCCGCGAACGCGGCGACGCCGGCCGGCCCGTCGGCCCGCCCCCGGACGCCCGAGCCGATCCGGCGCACCAGCGTCTCGCCGTCGGGGGCCAGCTCCACCAGGGAGTGCCGGGCCGAGTCCGACACCAGCAGGTTCCCGCCGTCGAGCGCAAGGGCCTTGCCGGGGAAGCGCAGGGCCGTCTCCGGCTCGACGGGCGGCACGTACGGGCCGTCGCCCCGGTGCAGGGTGCCCTTCGTCTCGTGGGTGGCGACCAGTTCGTCGACCAGCCGGGCCAGCCCCTCGGCGTGGCCCTCGCCGGCCATCGTGGCCACCACGTACCCCTCGGGGTCGATGACGGCGAGGGTCGGCCAGGCGCGGGCCGCGTACTGCTGCCACATGTCCAGCTCGGGATCGTCGAGGACGGGGTGGTGCACGCCGTACCGCTCGACGGCGGCGGCGAGGGCGGCCGGGTCCTTCTCGTGCTCGAACTTCGGCGAGTGGACGCCGACGACGACCAGCACGTCGGCGTACTTCTCCTCCAGGGGGCGCAACTCGTCGAGCACGTGGAGGCAGTTGACACAGCAGAAGGTCCAGAAGTCGGCAATGACGATTTTTCCCCGCAGGTCGGCCAGCTTCAGGTCCCGCCCGCCGGTGTTCAGCCAGCCCCGTCCGCGCAGCTCCGGAGCCCGTACTCGTGCGCTCATGCCCCCAGTCTGCCCGACCGTGACGCCCTGAACGGCCGGCACCCGCGCGGCCCCGGTCACACCTTGGGCGTACGACGGGGGCGGGGCCACGGTGGTCCGTGGCCCCGCCCCCAGGGTTCGCTACTTGGCGGCCGGCTTGAGGCAGAGCACCTTCTTCGGTACGTCGCCACGGAGGACGACGTACGGCTGGGCGGGGTCGGCGCACTTCTCCTTGGCGTCGACCTTGGACACGATCGTGAACGCACCGGCCTCGCCGCAGGTGGCCTCCGCCGCGTTGCCGCCCGACTGCTTGACGCAGGAGCCGACGGCCGGGTCGAACGCCTTCGCGTTGCCGCCGCCCACCTTGCCGAGCAGCAGGAGCAGCCCCAACGGCACCGCGAGGATCAGCACGGCGGCCACCAGCACGGCGACCAGCACCCGGCCGTTGCGGACCTTCGGCGGCGGCGCCTCGGCCTTCGGCGCGTCCGCCTCGGGCTTGAACGCGTCGAACCGGCCCTGCTCCTCCGGCTCCGGCCCCCAGGCCGGGCCGGACTGCTGCCCCTGCGGCGGGAACCCGACCTGGGTCGGCTCGCCGTACGGCGCGGGACCATGGCCGGGCACGGTGCCCTGCACGGCGGTGGCCCCATCCACCGGGCCGAACTGCTCACCCGGGCGGTCGCCCTCGTGCGGCCGTACGCCGTTGACGGGCCGGTTGCTGGCCGGCGGGTCCACGAAGGACGGCACCCCGGGCGGGAAGGTCGGCGGGGCGGCCGCCGCGCCCGCCGCCCCGGCCGCCGGGCCGTCGCCGAAGCCGTGCTGCTGGCCGGCCGACCGGTCCGGGGCGTCGAATCGCTGCGGTCCCTGCGGCCCCCGGTCGTCGAACCGCGGCTGCGGCCCGACGTCGTCGAACCCGCGATGCTGGTCACGCCCGTCGAACCCGCGGTGTTGGTCCTGCCCGTCGAACCCGCCCGGGTGGTCGTGTTCGGCGGAGCGCCGCTGCAGGCCCGGCTCGTCGAACCGACCGGGTTCGTCGAAGCGCCCTGGTCCCTCGAAGCGCCCTGGCTCGTCGTACCGGCCGGGTTCGTCGAAGCGGCCCTGGGGGCCCGGCTCGTCGAAGCGGGACGGTGGCGGGTTGTGTTCGGGGCGGAACGGGCTCTCCTCCGCCGGCTCCGGCTCGTCGGCCGGCTCCGGGCGGGCCGGCCGGCCGTACACCCGGGGCTGCGGCGCGGGCGCGCCGCCGGGGTGCAGCGCCTGGTCGGTCGGGGGCATCACCCGGCTGGCCATCGGCACGGACGCGCTCGCCGAGACGCTGCCCACCGCGCCGGCAGCGGCCTCCCCGGCCTCCGCCGGGGGTACGGCGGCCCGGGCGGTCGCCCCGGACTCGGGCGAGACCCGAGGGGCGGGCACGAACGGGGTGCCCTGCGGGTGTGGCTCCTCGGCGCGGCCCCAGCCGGCGCCCGCCTCGGGCTCGTACGGCGACGGGACGCCCTGACGGCCGGCCGGCTCGGCGGCCGGCGAGGGCTCGATCGCCGGGGCGAACTGTGCCGGCGGGGCGTAGTCGGCCGGCGGGAGGGCAGCCAGGCTGGCACCGGGCACGCGCTGCTCCTGCGGCGGCAGCGGCACGGCGTTGGCCGGCGAGATCCCCGGCCCGGGAGCCGGCTGGTAGAGCGGACGGTCCTCGGACCGCTCGGGCTCCCAGCCGTTGCCGGCCTGCTGCGGCGCGGCGGCCTCCGCCTCGGTACGCCCCCACGCCTCGCCCGGTGCCCACGGCTCGACGTCCGGCATGGCCGGTCGGTCGGACCGGTCGGCGCCGGACCGCTGCTGCGGGCTCTCGCCGGGCGTCCCCCAGACGGGCGGACCCTCCGTGCCGACGGTGGCCCGCGCCGGTGGTACGGAGGTCGGCTCAGCCGCCGCCCAGTCGGGAACCTCGGGCCGGTCGTCCTGTCGTTGCGGCACCGATGCCGCGCCCCACGCGCCGGGCTGCCCCGACTCCTCGGCAGCGGGCCAGGCGTTCTGCTTCGGCTGGTCGTCGGCGCGGACCGCCGTGGCGGCCCATCCGCCGGAACGGGCGGGGTCGTCCTGGGCGGAAGCGGAGGAGCCGGTCGACCAGCCGCCGGAGCGGGAGGCGTCGTCCTGTGTGGTGGCCCAGTCCTGGGGCGGCGTCGCCTGGCCGGGCACGCGGGCGGCGCCCCGGGCGGCGGGCTCGTCCTGACCCCACGCGGCCGGCGACTGCTCGACCGGACCGCCGGGCCCGGGCTGACCGGTCGCCCCGCCGAATCCGGGCTGACCGGCCAGGCCGGTCGAGGCGGCCTGACCTGCCTGGCCGGGGGTGTCGGGTTGCTCGGCCCGCGACCAGCCACCGGAACCGGCCGGGCCGTCGGCCTCCTGCGGCGTGGCGTTCCAGCCGCCGGAGCGGGCGGGGTCGTCGGCCTGTTGGCCGGCGTTCCAGCCGCCGGAGCGGGAGGCGTCGTCCTGTGTGGTGGCCCAATCCTGGGGCGGCGTCGCCTGGCCGGGCACGCGGGCGGCGCCCCGGGCGCCGGGCTCGGCCTGGCCCCACGGCGTTGGCGGCTGCTCGGCCGGGCCGGCCCAGGTCGGGGCCGGCTGCTCGGGCTGCGTCGCCCAGGCCGGCTGGGCCGGGTCTCCGTTCGACGCGCTCGCGACGACCGGGGTGGCCGACGCGGCGGCCCAGCCGGGGCCGGCCTGCTCGTTCTGCTGCCAGCCCGGTGCCTGCTCGTTCTGCTGCCAATCCGGCCCGGTCTGCTCGTTCTGCTCCCAGGCGGGCTGCGCTGCGGCAGCCGGTGCCCCCCAGGCGGCCGGACGGTTCGGCTCCGGCTGCTGCGCCGGCACCTGGGCGGCACCCCAGGCCGCGGTGGGCGGCTGGTCACCTTGTGGAGGGTGGCCCCAGGCCGCGGTCGCGGGTTGGTCGCCCTGCGGCGCGCCCCAGTGGGGAGTCACCGGCCCGGCGCCCCAGGCAGCTGTCGGCGGCTGGTCGCTGTTGGGGGACGCGCCCCAGGCTGCTGTCGGCGGTTGGTCGCCCTGCGAGGGCTGGCCCCAGGAGGGGGCCGGCGGCTGGTCGTTCTGGGTCGCCCAGGCGGGAGTGGGCGGGTTCGGCCGGGCTGCGGGGGGCGGGGGCGCCCAGCCCAGGTCCGGGTTGGCGACGCCGTACGGCGCCGGTGCGCCGGTGCCCGGCGACACCTCGTCCGGCTCCTGGCCGGGGTGGTGCGGGCCCTCGGACGTCATCGGTGCGCCTCCTCCATCACATGTCGGCCGCCGATGCCGACGGTGCGTCGGCGTGGGTGCCGGTGTGGCCGGCGGTGCCGGCCGTGGGGACTCCCCGCACCGTATCCGGTGGCCGCCCGCGGCATCCGGGGAGCACCGGCCGTCACTCCGCGTCGCCGGACGGTGTCGAGCAGCTTCTATCGGCGCGACGGGGTCCGGTCGGGCGGTTGACGACCGAGCCCCACCGTACCGGGCGGTGCGGCGAGGCGGAATCCCGGTGTCAATAGGCCCGAAAACGCCGACGACCCGCCCGGGCGAACCGGGCGGGTCGTCGAACTGGAGGAGGGGACGAAAGTGTGGGGCGTCAGCTCATGTGACGCTGGGCGATGGCGAGAAGCTCCTCGCGGACCGCGGGCGAGTTGGCGGACCGCAGGGCGTGCTCGATGGCACGGGCCCGGCGGTTGGCGTCGCGGCGGTTGCGGATTCGCTCGATCATGCTCATCTGGGTCTCTCCTCCTGGCTTATTCGGTTGTCAGCCCCTTGGTGACTCAATTGAACCGCATGCAGCTCGGAACTTCCAACGATTATTAGGTGAGCTGAGACACTTGCCTAAGGATCGTAGGTCAACGGGACGCATGGGCGGTGCTTTCTTCTTTCAACGGCCACGGCCGGTGTGCCGGGCGTTCACCCGTGGCACACCGGCCGTGGCTGGTGTCGCGACCCGTCAGGTCCAGGCGAGCAGCGCCGCCTCCGGGTCGGTCAGGAAGTCCCCGATGTCCCGGAGGAACTTCGAGCCGAGCTCGCCGTCGATGATCCGGTGATCGAAGGAGAGACCCAGCGTGGTCACCTGGCGCGGGCGGACCTTGCCCTTGTGCACCCAGGGCATCTCGCGGACCGCGCCGAAGGCCAGGATCGCCGACTCGCCCGGGGGCAGGATCGGCGTGCCGGTGTCCACTCCGAACACCCCGACGTTGGTGATCGTCAGTGTGCCGCCGGACATGTCGGCCGGCGAGGTCCGGCCGGCCTTCGCCGTCTGCACCAGGTCGGTCAGCGCGTCCGCCAGCTCACGCAGCGTGAGCCGGCCGGCGTCCTTGATGTTCGGCACGATCAGGCCGCGCTCCGTGGCCGCCGCGATGCCCAGGTTGACGTAGTCCTTGACGACGATCTCGTCACCGGCCCACGTCGAGTTGACCATCGGATGCCGCCGCACCGCCAGGAGCACCGCCTTGGCGACGAGCAACAGCGGCGAGACCCGCACGTCGCGCCACTCCCGCCGGCCGCGAAGCCGGTCCAGTGCCTTCATCGCCCGGGTCACGTCAACGGTCAGGAACTCCGTCACGTGCGGCGCGGTGAAGGCCGAGCGGGACATGTTCTCGGCGGTGAGCCTGCGTATCCCCTTGACCGGGACGCGTCGCTCGCGGTCCGCGCCGAAGCTCGCGGCAGCCGCGGCCGGTGCCGCGACCGTCAGCGGCTCGGCCGCAGTCGCGGTGCCGCTCGCCGCCCGCTGTACGTCCTCCCGGGTGATCGAGCCCAGCGGCCCCGACCCGCTCAGCGAGCCGAGGTCCACGCCGAGGTCCTTGGCGAGCTTGCGCACCGGCGGCTTGGCCAGCACCAGCCCGCCGGGCGGCCCGCTGCCGTTCACGCTCGTCGCCGTCGCCGGGACGGGCGCCGACGTCGAGGCGGGTGCCGACGCCGGGACGGGCGCAGGCACGGGCACGACCGGAACAGGGGCCGTCGGGGCGGCGGCGGGCCGGCCCGAGGCCGCGCCCTTGCGTGGGCGGCGCTTGGCCGGCGCGTTGCGCGGGCCGTAACCGACCAACACGGCGGTGCGTCCGCCCGGTGCCGCGCCGCCGATCAGCCCCGGCTCGATCATGCCCTCCTCGGGTGCGATCTCGACGGCGGCCAGGGAAGCCGCCGACGGGGTCGGCCGGTCGGCGGACGGGGTGCCTGTCGTCGACGCCTCGATCGGGCCGGCGCCCGGATCGGTGTCGATCGCGATGATCGGCGTGCCGACCTCGACCGTGGTCCCCTCCGGGTGGAAGATCGACCGCACCTGGCCGGCCCACTTCGCGGGGATCTCGACGGCCGCCTTCGCCGTCTCCACCTCCACGATCGGCTGGTTCAGCTCGATCGTGTCGCCCTCTTTGACCAGCCAGGCGAGGATCTCGCCCTCGGTCAGCCCCTCGCCCAGGTCGGGCAGGTTGAACTCCTTGATCCGTGACACGCCGCTCACCACCCGAAGGCGCGGTCGACGGCGTCGAGCACCCGGTCGAGGTCGGGAAGGTATTCCTCCTCCACCCGGGACGCCGGGTAGGGGGTGTCGAAGCCGGTCACCCGCAGCACCGGGGACTCCAGCGAGTAGAAGGACTCCTCGGTGACCCGGGCGGCGACCTCCGCGCCCAGGCCCAGGTTGCCCGGCGCCTCGTGCACCACCACGCACCGGCCGGTGCGCCGCACCGACTCGTACACGGCGGTCAGGTCCAGCGGGGAGAGCGTGCGCAGGTCGACGACCTCCAGCTCCCGGCCGTCCTCGGCCGCGGCGGCCGCCGCGTCCAGGCAGGTCCGCACCATGGGCCCGTACGCCAGCACGGTGGCGTCCGTGCCGGCCCGCACCACCCGGGCCGAGTGCAGCGGGTACGCCGCCGACAGCGGGCCGTCCAGCTCGACCGGGCCCTTCTCCCAGTAGCGCCGCTTCGGCTCCAGGAAGACGATCGGGTCGTCCGAGGCGATCGCCTGCTGGATCATCCAGTACGCGTCCTGCGGGTTGGCACAGGTCACGACCTTCAGGCCGGCGGTGTGCGCGAAGTACGCCTCCGGCGACTCCGAGTGGTGCTCGACCGCGCCGATGCCGCCGCCGTAGGGGATGCGGATGACCATCGGGATGCGCACCTTGCCCTGCGAGCGGTAGTGCATCTTCGCCACCTGCGACACGATCTGGTCGTACGCGGGGTAGACGAAGCCGTCGAACTGGATCTCGCAGACCGGGCGGAAGCCGCGGATGGCCAGGCCGACGGCGGTGCCGATGATGCCGGACTCGGCCAGCGGGGTGTCGATCACCCGCTGGTCGCCGAAGTCCTTCTGGAGCCCGTCGGTGATCCGGAAGACGCCGCCGAGCTTGCCGACGTCCTCGCCCATGATGACGACCTTCTGGTCGTGCTCCAGGGCCCGGCGCAGGCCGGTGTTGAGGGCCTTGCCGAGGGTGAGCGTCTCCGTGGCCATCAGTGTGCGCTCCCTTCGAACGACTCCAGGTAGCGGCTGAACTGCGCCCGCTGCTCGTCGAGCTCCGGGGAGCCGTGCGGGTAGACGTGGTCGAACATCGTCACCGGCTCGGGGTTGGGCATGGCGAGCACCCGCTCGCGCAGGTGCACCGACTCGGCGCGGGCCTGCTCGTCGACCTCGGCGAAGAACGACCCGTCGGCGATCTTCTGCTTCTCCAGGAACGCCTTCATCCGGGCGATCGGGTCCTTGGCCTGCCAGGCCTCGACCTCGCTGGCGATCCGGTACCGGGTCGGGTCGTCGGAGGTGGTGTGCGCCCCCATCCGGTAGGTGTACGCCTCGATCAGGCTGGGGCCCTGGCCGTGCCGCGCGTTGTCCAGCGCGTGCCGGGTCACCGCGTACGAGGCGAGCACGTCGTTGCCGTCCACCCGTACGCCCGGGAAGCCGAAGCCGCGCGCCCGCTGGTAGAGCGGGACGCGGGTCTGCCGCTCCAGGGGCTCGGAGATGGCGTACTGGTTGTTCTGGCAGAAGAACACCAGCGGGGCGTTGAAGACGCTGGCCCAGACGAACGCCTCGTTCACGTCGCCCTGGCTGGTCGCGCCGTCGCCGAAGTAGGCGATCACCGCCTCGCCGTCGTCGCCGCCGGTCTTGCCGTCCATGTGGACGCCCATCGCGTACCCGGTGGCGTGCAGGGTCTGCGCGCCGATCACGATCGTGTACATGTTGAACTTGAACTCGTTCGGGTCCCAGCCGCCCTGGTCGACGCCCCGGAACAGGCCGAGCGGCATGATCGGGTCGATGCCCCGGCAATAGAGCACGCCGTGCTCCCGGTAGGTCGGGAAGGCCATGTCCTGGCTGCGCAGCGCCCGCCCGGAGCCGACCTGCGCCGCCTCCTGGCCGAGCAGACTGGCCCACAGCCCCAGCTCGCCCTGCCGCTGCAACGCGGTGGCCTCGGCGTCGAGCTTGCGGACCAGCACGAGGTCGCGGTAGAGCCCGCGGTACTCCTCGTCGGTGAAGTCGACGCGGTACTCCGTGCCGTCCGGCCCGAACGCGCTCTCGACGCGCTCTCCGGCGGGGGTGAGCAGCTGTACGAGTTCCGGGTCGCCGCCAGCCGTCGCGGCCGTTCGCTTGGCACGGGGTGCGGCTCGCCGGCCGCGGGTGGTGGTGACCCCGGGGTCGCCCTTTGCCATCCGTCTCTCCCTGTCGTGGTCTGCGCCGGCACCGGGGGTGACCCGCTCCGCGCAGTGCGTGCACCCGCCCGGCTGGTGCCGGGCTGGTTCCTGGCGGCCGCGCCTAGCCCCGGTGAGGGTTGCCGCGCGGCGTGAGCCGGATTCCGTGCGAACCCGGTTCGGGAGCGCCGGCGTCGTACCGCGCCTGCCGCGGGGTGCGCGGAGGTCGCGGCTGCGTTGCCGTCGTGCCCCAAATGATGGCAGAGGAGATGAGCGCGCCCACAGTACGCCCGCCCCGCATTCCGGGCGCTGTCGGGTTTGCGGCTGGTGGGACCCCATGCCTGCGCGAGGATCGTGACCCGCAGGGGCGCGCCGGACAATTTGTGTGTCGACACGCGGTGGCTCCTGGTGAACTGGCCGTCACTGAGTCAAGCTGTTGAGGCTGGTGGGCATTTCATGGGCTTATGACCCTTTTTGTGCCTCGGCTGCCGTCCGCCCGTGCCAGTGCTGCCGTCCACCGGTGCCCGTGATCGACGACGAGGAGTGTGTGCGTGTCCCAGCCAGATGAGGGTCCCACCGCGCCGCTGCTCGGCCGGCACCGTGCGGCCGGGGGCAGCTACCGTCGGGTCGTCGGGGCGCACCGTGCCCCCGGCTCCGGCGGCCCCGGTCGCGGGTACCTCTTCACGGTCGCCCTGCTCGCCGGCACCGCCTCGATGCCGATCCTCGCCGCCATCAGCACGGGGTCGGCCACAGTGGGTAGCACCGCACTCCCGGACAGCAGCACCCCGTTCATCCCCACGCCCTCCGCCGGGCCGGTGATCGTGCCGGCGACCGGCCGACCGGCGGTCACCCCCTCCGCACTGCCGGGCACGGTCGTGGTGCCGCAGCCCGGGCTGCCCGGTCCGGGGCTCCCGCCACCCGCGCCCGCGCCGGTGGTGCCGGCCGCCTCCGACCGGTCGGACCCCGAGGCGGTCCACAGCCCGCCGCCCCGGGTGCCGACCCTGCCCCCGCCGACCACCGTGACCCCGGCCCCCACCCCGACGCCGCACCCCTCCCCGGCCCCGGCACCGACCGGGGAACCGACGCCCCCGGCCGAGCCGACGGCGACCCTTTCCGCCTCGGCCCAGGTGCCGGTTCCGTCGTCCGGCACCGAGCCGACCGTGAGCGCGGAGCCGCCTCCCGGCACCGAACCGACGGCGACCGGAGAACCTGCCCCGAGCCCCGGGCCGACGGCGAGCGCCGACCCTGCCCCGAGCCCCGGGCCGACGGCGAGCGCCGACCCTGCCCCGGCTCCCGAGCCACCCGCGAACGCGGAATCCCGGTCGAGCGCGAGCGCGCAACGGGCCCCCGGCCCCGGGCCGGCGGCGGTGCTCACGGCGGTGCCCAGCCCGCCCACGCGTAGCCGTCCGCCGGCCGCCCCGACCGGCGCGCCCAGCCCCGCGCCGCAGACCCCGGCCGTCCCGCCCCGGCCCACCGCCTCCGGCGCTCCGGCCGAGCCCCTCGTGGGCGAAGGCCGGCAGCCCGCCGCCCGGTGAAGCCCGTCGCTGCCGACTCGTACGGCAGTCGTCAAGCTGCGGGCCCACACCCTGCCCCAGGTGCTGGTCGGCGGCACCGTCGGCGGGCTGGTGGCCGGGGGCGTCCCCGGCACCCCCGCGTCGGCCCCCTCCGGGGCCGTTTACGGTGCGCTCGGTTGAGCGCCCGCCGCCCGGCCCGGCCACCTGCCCGCCGGGCCGGAGGCCGGGTCAGGCCCCGTCGTCGGCGAGCCGGTGCCGGTTCGCCTCGATCCAGGCGTCGAGGGCGGCCGGGTCGTCCGGGTCCACTCCGTCGGCCATCAGCTGGGCCACCGCCGCCGTGGCGGGGCTGCGGCGTTCACCGGTGGAGTAGAGCCGGGCGAACTCGGGGATCATCTCCTCGACGGCCGTGTCGGTCCGCTGCGCCGCCGCCTGCGGCAGCCCCTTGCGCCGGGCCGCGTACGCCGCCCAGCCGCGCAGCACCCGGGGCAGCATCGCGGCGTCGTCCATGTCGAGCACGGCCCGCCGGTGCACCCAGTCCAGCAGGAACAGCTCGGCCACCGTGGGGCTCCAGCGCAGCGCGTCGGCGTCGGGGAAGCTCGCCGCGTGGTCGAGCAGCAGGCTGAGGCAGAAGTGCAGCGAGGCCAGCCCCGCGTCGTCGGACGGGTCGAGGTCGTAGCGGGCCGCCTCGGGCGAGGCGAGGAACGCCCGGACCAGCTCCGTGCGCCGGTCGCCGGAGAGGGGCTCGGCGTCGGGGGTGGCCCCGGCGGTCGGCGGGGGCAGCAGCGCCAGCCGGGCACCGGCCAGCGCCCGGTCCGCGGCGAGGGAGCCCTCGGCGGGCAGCTCGCCCAGGTCGTCGGTGACGGCCAGGTGCCGGGCGACCTCGCCGTGCATGCGGGCCGGGTCCTCCTCCCGGAACCAGGTCAGCTCGTCGCCGTCGACCATCTCCCGGACCTGGTCGACGATGCGCCCCGCGGGGCCGCCCACGAAGACGTCCTTGGTGATGCCGATGTTGTGGTCGACGAGGGCCACCAGCGCGTGCTCGGGGCCGCCGGCCGCGTCGTCGTAGGCGAACGTGGCCAGGTAGGAGGTCTGGTCGCCGTACACGTCGCCGTAGCACCAGGTGCCGGTGAGGTGCACCCGGCCGAGGTGCGCCGACCACGTCGGTGCCTGGGTGCCGGGGTTGACCTTCGCCGCGCCCTCGGCGTCCGGCACCAGGGCGGCGAAGACGGAGCGGATGGTCCTCGCCGCAGCCGTGCGGCGGCGGGAGGTGGCGGCGAGGAAGCCCGTGACGAACTCCCGGACGGCCGCCTCCCGGTCGGTCTCCGCGACCGAGTAGACGCTGCCGAGCAGCGCCGCGCCGAGCATCTCGGCATCGAGGGCGGTGTCGAGCCTGGTCACGTCGCGTGCGGCGTACAGCACCGCGTCGTAGGGGGTCTGAGGCGTGGCCATGCGTCGACCCTACGCCCGCCGACGGTCCCCGAACAGCGAAGAAAGACCGCGGTCGTCAGCGGCGGGCGGCGTCGCGCAGCGCCTGCCGCGCCTGCCCGTGGCGGGCCAGCACCGCCCGCACCGGCTCCATCACGTGCTCCTGCCCGACCGCGCTGACGGCGAGGGTGAGCCGCTTCTCGGCCCGGTCGCGCGCCCGGCGGGCCGCCCACCGCACCACGGGCCTGGTCAGCGCCGCCACCAGCAGGCCGGCGAGCAGGCCGCCGAGCAGCAGCACCGTGGGCAGCGGGGCCTCCCCGACCCGGGGATGGTCCAGGGCCGGCAGGCCCAGGGCGCGTAGCGCGTAGCCGAGCGCGAGCCAGCCGAGGCCGGCCACGGCCGCGAGGGTGACCAGCCACTGCACCCCGCCGACGATCCGCCACCAGGCGGGCCGGCGGTCCAGCCCGAGGTCGGTCTGCGCCACCGCGCGGTCCAGGGCGTCCGGCAGGTCGCCGAGGCGGGACCGGGCGGCGGTGGTCACCGCGGCTGCCCACGAGTCGGGCAGGCCGGCACCGGCGCGGTCGGCCACCGTCCGCACGGCCAGCCCCAGCGCCGAGCGCTGCGCGGCGGTCGGATCGGGTACGGAGGTCGCGGCGACCAGGCTCTCCGCCGGGTCGCCCGCGTCGCCGCCGGTGGGCGGGCCGGGCAGGTGCAGTCGGCGCAGCGGGTCGGGGCGCAGCCGCCGCCAGCCGCGCACCAGCGGCCAGCCGGTGCTCGCGGCGGCCCGGTGCCGGTACGCCCCCTCGACCGCCTCCGCCACCGCCGGCACCCCGGCCGCGCCGGCCAACGCCCGGTTCAGCCCCGAGGCGGGCCCGACGTCCGGCGCGTCGACCGGGGGCTCGGCGGCGACCAGCTCCTCCAGCCCGGCGACGACCGCGTCCACGTCGCCGGCGAGGCGACGCAGGGCGGCCTGCCGCTCGGCGACCGTACGCTCAAGCGTGGCCCGCAGCTCGGTGATCCCGGTCGGGTCGCCGGCGGTGGTGGCCAGCAGCGGCACCCCGTCCAACCCGTCGGCGTCGAGGAGCCGGCGCAGGTCGGCCAGGACGCGGGGCAGCTCGGCCGGGGGCAGCCGGTCGGCCTGGTTGAGCACGACCAGCGTCACGTCCCGATGCCGGTGGAACTCGCGCAGGTAGCTGGTGTGGACGACCCGGTCGGCGTACTTCTGCGGGTCGACGACCCAGACCACCAGGTCGACCAGGCCGAGCAGCCGGTCGACCTCCAGCCGGTGCGACCGCTGCACCGAGTCGAAGTCGGGCAGGTCGAGCAGGACCAGCCCGTGCAGGGCCGACTCGTCGTCGCCGTCGAGCGCGCTCTCCCGGACGAAGCGGTGCCGGGGCAGCACGCCGGTCCAGTCGAGCAGCCGGTTCGCGCCGTCGAGCGGGCCCCAGACGCAGGCGTGCGCCACGCCGGTGGTGGGGCGGCGCACCCCGACCGGGGAGAGGTCGAACCGGGCGAGCGCGTTGAACAGGCTCGACTTGCCGCTGCCGGTGGCACCGGCGAGGGCGACGACGGTGTGGTCGCGGGAGAGCGCGAGCCGGGTGCCGGCCCGTTCGACGAGGGTGTGCGCGGGCACGAGCTGGGTGTCCGGGAGCTGGCCGTCGGCCGCTTCGAGGAACCGCCGGACGGCCGCGAGGCGGGCGATCAGCGCGTCCGGGACGACCCGCTGGTCGCCGCGCAGCGCCTCGCGCACCCGGCCGACGATGTTCGGGCTCACCGCGCCTCACCTTCGGGGGCCAGCGCCGAGGGCAGGGCCGCCGCGCCGGCCGCCGCCAGGCCGCTGCGGCGCCGGTCCTGCTCCACCCGCTCGGCCGCCGCCCGCAGGGCGTCGCCGGTGTCCGTCGCCGGCCGGGCCGTCGCCGTGCGGGACAGGAACCGGGTGGCCTCCGCGTCGAGCAGCTCGCGGACCCGCGCCAGCAGGTCGCCCCGGGCCTTCGCGGCCAGCGTACGCACGGCCTGGTCGCCGAAGATCGCCTGGAGTACGGCCTGCCCGGCGACCGTGGTGCCGGCACCCGTGGCGACCTCCAGCCCGGTCGGGACGAACGCGGTCGAGGCGAACACGGCGATCATCACGGCCAGCCCGGTGGCGTTCACCGCGTACGCGGCGGTGCGGGCCACGAACCGCCGGTCGGCGCCCTCGGCCCGGACCAGCTCCAGCACCCCGCGTTGCCAGTCGCGGACCAGTCGTTCGGCGCGGTCGGGGAAGTCGGTGCCCGGGTGGGCGAGCGGCGGGTCGAGCAGGGCCGCCCCGGCGGGATGCGCCCGCCACCCGGTGTACGCGTTCTCGGCCGCCTCGGCGGCGACCCCATGCAGCAGCGTGACCAGCTGCGACTCGATGGCGTCGCGCAGCTCGACGGCGGGGGCGGGCCGGCCGGTCACCGCCGCCACGAGCCGGTCCCGCAGCCGGCCGATCCGCGCCTCCAGGGTGCGGAAGAACTCGCCGGTGCCGACGAGCTCCTGCCAGCGGGCGAGCACCTCGCCGCGCAGCAGCCGGCCGTCCTTGAACCCCTGCTCCACGGTCCGCTCGGCCCCCTGGTAGGCGGCGACGACCCGTTCGTCGAGGGCGTCGGCGGCGGCCCCCTGCTCGTCGGCGGCGTCGGCCAGGCCCGCGACGGCCGGGCCCAGCGCGGCCAGCGCGCCGTCCAGGGTCTGCCGGACGACGGCGGTGCGCGCCCCGGCGTCGGCGGCCAGCCGGGAGAACCAGGTGCTCAGCGGTTCGGTGACCTTGTCGGGCAGCAGGCCCTGGCCGTCGACCCAGGTCTCCGGGAGGACGAACAGGGGTGCCGCGCCGAGGCCCTGGGCGGCGAGCATCTCGGCCAGGTGGGCGGCCACCTCGTCGGTGGCCTCCGCCGGCACCCGGTCGAGCACCATGGCGATCACCACGCCCCGGGCCCGGGCGGTGTGCAGCAGCTCCCAGGGGACGGCGTCGGCGTACCGGGCGGCGGTGGTGACGAAGAGCCAGAGGTCGGCGGCGGCGAGGAGCTGGCCGGCCAGGGCGCGGTTGGCGTCGACCACCGAGTCGATGTCGGGGGCGTCGAGGAAGGCCAGCCCGGCGGGGAGCGCCGGGGCGGTCACGAGCTGGAGGGTGCCCGGGTCCTCGCCGGGCTCGTTGGTGCGGCTGAGGCCGGGCAGCAGCTCGCCCTGGCGGAACCAGCCGGAGTCGGCGGGGTTGCACACGAGCACCGGCGAGCGGGTGGTCGGCCGGAGCACCCCGGCGGCGCTGACCCGGGCCTGGACGAGGCTGTTGACCAGGGTCGACTTGCCAGCCCCGGTGGAGCCGCCGACGACCACGAGCAGCGGCGCGTCGAGCCGGGCGAGCCGGGGCAGGAGATAGTCGTCGAGCTGCGCGGTGAGGCTCGCGCCGACGTGCCGGGCCGCCTCGGCCGAGGGCAGGGCGAGCGGGAACCGGGCCGCGCCGATCGCGGCCCGCAGGGCGGTGAGCGCGGCGGGCAGGCCGTCGCCGGAAGGGCCGGACGGGTCCTCCCCGGCCTCCTCCGTGCCGGTACGGGCGGCGACGGCGGGCGAACCGGTTTCGATGGCGGGATCGCCGTGCGTCGTCACCGCTAAAGCGTGCCCGACCGGCGCAAGGTAACACAACCGGGCTCCCCCGAACGCGAGGTTGCGTCGGGTCGGCTCAACTCGACTTGACGATCGCCGTGAGCGTGGCACTATTGAGTCAAGTTCACTCAACTTGTGGCGAGTGCAGGGCGGGGCAACCCCGTCACCTGCGCCGACGTGAGAAGCCTCCAACGTAAGAAGCGAGGAAGCGAAGATGGCACGTGCGGTCGGTATCGACCTCGGCACGACGAACTCCTGCGTCAGCGTTCTCGAGGGCGGTGAGCCCACCGTCATCGCCAACGCTGAGGGCTCGCGGACGACCCCGTCGATCGTCGCGTTCGCCCGCAACGGGGAGGTGCTCGTCGGTGAGGTCGCCAAGCGGCAGGCGGTGACGAACCCGGACCGGACCATCCGGTCGGTCAAGCGGGAGATCGGCACCAACTGGACCGTCGACATCGACGGCAAGAAGTACACCCCGCAGGAGATCTCGGCCCGGACGCTGATGAAGCTCAAGCGGGACGCCGAGGCGTACCTGGGCGAGCAGATCACCGACGCGGTGATCACCGTCCCGGCCTACTTCAACGACGGGCAGCGCCAGGCCACCAAGGAGGCCGGCGAGATCGCCGGCTTCAACGTGCTGCGGATCGTCAACGAGCCGACCGCGGCGGCCCTGGCGTACGGGCTCGACAAGGGCTCGAAGGAGCAGACCGTCCTGGTCTTCGACCTCGGCGGCGGCACCTTCGACGTGTCGCTGCTGGAGCTGGCCGAGGGCGTCGTCGAGGTCAAGTCGACCAGCGGCGACAACCAGCTGGGCGGCGACGACTGGGACCAGCGGATCATCGACCACCTGGTGAAGACGTTCCGGGGCGAGCACGGCATCGACCTGGCGCAGGACAAGATGGCCCTCCAGCGGCTGCGCGAGGCGGCCGAGAAGGCCAAGATCGAACTGTCGGCGGCCACCACCACCAACATCAACCTGCCGTACATCACGGCCGGCTCCGCCGGCCCGCTGCACCTGGACGTGACGCTCAGCCGCGCCGAGTTCCAGCGGATGACGCAGGACCTGCTGGACCGCTGCAAGGGCCCGTTCGAGCAGGCCGTGAAGGACGCCGGGATCAAGGTCGCCGACGTCGACCACGTCATCCTCGTCGGCGGCTCCACCCGGATGCCGGCCGTCACCGACCTGGTCAAGCAGCTCACCGGCCGCGACCCGAACAAGGGCGTCAACCCCGACGAGGTCGTCGCCGTCGGCGCCGCCCTGCAGGCCGGCGTGCTCAAGGGCGAGGTCAAGGACGTCCTGCTGCTCGACGTGACCCCGCTGAGCCTGGGCATCGAGACCAAGGGCGGCATCTTCACCAAGCTCATCGAGCGCAACACCACCATCCCGACCAAGCGCTCCGAGGTCTTCACCACGGCCGACGACAACCAGCCGTCGGTGCTGATCCAGGTGTTCCAGGGCGAGCGGGAGATCGCGGCCTACAACAAGAAGCTCGGCACCTTCGAGCTGACCGGCCTCCCGCCCGCGCCGCGCGGCGTGCCGCAGATCGAGGTCACGTTCGACATCGACGCCAACGGCATCGTCAACGTGCACGCGAAGGACCTGGGCACCGGCAAGGAGCAGAAGATGACGATCACCGGCGGCTCCTCGCTGCCGAAGGACGACATCGAGCGGATGCGCCGCGACGCCGAGGAGCACGCCGACGACGACAAGCGCCGCCGCGAGGAGGCGGAGACCCGCAACGTCGCCGAGGCGCTCCAGTGGCAGACCGAGAAGTTCCTCGCCGAGAGCGGCGACAAGCTGCCGGGCGAGAACCGGGAGCAGCTCAACGAGGCCCTCGGCGAGCTGCGCGGCGCCCTCGGCGGCCAGGACATCGACAAGATCAAGGCGGCCCACGAGAAGCTCGCGCAGGTCTCCCAGCAGGCCGGCTCGCTGCTCTACGCGTCGCAGCAGGCCGAGCAGGGCGAGCAGCCCGGGGCGGCCGGCCCGGGTGCCGGCCCGGGTGCCGGCGCGACCGGCGGTGCCAAGGCCGGCGGCGCCGACGACGTGGTCGACGCGGAGATCGTGGACGAGGACAAGAAGTGACGATCCGCCTCGGACACGTACCCACGGCCAAGGGATGAGGTAACCGCATGACGGAGAAGCCACGAGCCGCCGACCCGGTGGAGTCCGGGTCGACGCCGGGTGGCTCCGCGACCGCCGGGCAGTCCGCCGGTGAGCAGCCGCGGGTCGTCATCCGTGACAACCGCAGGATCAGCAGGTCCGAGCCGCCCGCCGCGACCGACGCCGGGGCCGACACCCCGGCGGAGGGGCTGGTCGAGGACGCCGAGATCGTGGTCGACGAGATCGAGGTCGAGGCCGCGTCCGTGGACGGGCCGCCCGTGGTCGACGCCCCGGCGCAGCCGGTCGAGAGCACGGCTCCGCCCGCCGGCCCGCCGCTCGGCGCCGAGCTGGAGGCGCTGCGGGCCGAGCTGGACGAGCGGACCCGGGACCTGCAACGGGTGACGGCGGAGTACGCCAACTACCGCAAGCGGGTGGATCGGGACCGCAGCCTCGTCCAGGAGCAGGCGACCGGCTCGGTGCTCACCGCGCTGCTGCCGATCCTCGACGACCTGGACCGCGCCCGCGAGCACGGTGACCTGGTGGGTCCGTTCGGCACGGTCGCCGAGCAGCTCACCACCGCGCTGGGCAAGTTCGGCCTGTCCGCGTTCGGCGAGCAGGGCGACCCGTTCGACCCGACCCGGCACGAGGCGGTGGCCCACCAAACCTCCGCCGATGTGACCGAACCGACCTGCGTGCAGGTCATGCGCCGCGGCTACCAGCTCGGCGAGCGGCTGCTGCGGCCGGCGATGGTCGCGGTCGCCGACCCGCAGTAGTGCCGACCCGTGTCGTCCCGCCCGCCCGCACCGGGCGGGCGGGACGTCCGGGGTACGTCCCGTGGAAGGGGGTGGACCGGTGAGTACCAAGGACTGGATCGAGAAGGACTACTACGCCACGCTGGGCGTGCAGAAGTCCGCCTCCTCGGACGAGATCAAGAAGTCGTACCGGAAACTGGCCCGGGAGTCGCATCCGGACCACAACCCGGGCGACGCAGGAGCCGAGGAGCGGTTCAAGGCCGTCTCCGAGGCGTACGCGGTGCTCGGCGACGAGGCCAAGCGCCGCGAGTACGACGAGATGCGCTCGCTGTTCGGCTCGGGGCAGTTCCGGCGCAACGCCCGGGGTCCGGGTGGCCCCGGCGGGCAGCCGTTCGACGTGTCCGACATGTTCGGCGGCGCGGCGGGCGGCGGTGACCGGCGCTTCGGCGGGGCCGGCTTCCAGGACCTGTTCAGCACGATCTTCTCCGGCGGCGGGGCCGGCGGCCCGACCCGTGCGCGTGGCCCGGCGAAGGGCCGGGACATCGAGACCGAGGTGGCGCTCGACTTCGGCGACGCGGTACGCGGGGTCACCCTCCCGCTGACCCTGCGCGCGCCCGGGATCTGCGACACGTGCGCCGGCAGCGGGGCGAAGCCGGGGACCTCACCGGTGACCTGCCAGGTCTGCCACGGCGCCGGGGTGACCAACCGCAACCAGGGGTCGTTCAGCTTCTCCGAGCCGTGCCGCAACTGCCAGGGCGTGGGGACGGTCGTCGAGGAGAAGTGCCCGGAGTGCCACGGCACCGGCGGGGTCACCAAGACCCGCACGCTGAACGTCCGCTTCCCCGCCGGGGTGGCCGACGGGCAGCGGATCCGGCTGAACGGGCGCGGCGAGCCGGGGGAGCGCGGCGGCCCGGCCGGCGACCTGTACGTGCACGTGAAGGTGCGGCCGGACGAGCTGTTCGGGCGTACCGGGGACGACCTGACCCTGACCGTGCCGATCACCTTCCCGGAGGCCGTGCTCGGCATGGACCTGCGGGTGCCGACGCTCGACGGCACGGTGACCCTGCGGGTCCCGCCGGGCACGCCGAGCGGCCGGGTGCTGCGCGCCCGGGGCAAGGGCGTGGTGCGCCGCGACGGCCGGGCCGGTGACCTCCTGGTCACCCTCGACGTGGTGGTGCCCGCCGGGGTGTCCGACGAGGCGCGGGCGGCGCTGGAGACGTTCGCCGAGCAGACCCCGCCGGCCGCCCGGGAACATCTCGACGCCCGGGTGCGTCGGTTCAGTTGAGCCTGCTGGAGTGTGTGCGGAGGTGAGCGGGGATGGCGGGAGAGCACGTCGGCTCGGGTGACCCTGCCTACGAGGCCAAGGTGCTGATGATCTCGGTCGCGGCGCGGATGGCGGGGATGCACCCACAGACCCTGCGCCAGTACGACCGGCTCGGCCTGGTGCAGGCCGGCCGGGCGGCCGGCGGCGGGCGCCGCTACAGCGTCCGGGACGTGGTGCTGCTGCGCGAGGTGCAGCGGCTCAGTCAGGACGAGGGGGTCAACCTCGCCGGGGTCAAGCGGATCATCGGCCTGGAACGCCTGTTGGAGCAGGCCCAGCAGCGGGTCGCGCGGCTGGAGGCCGAGCTGGACGCCGCGTACCGGCGGGTGGCTGAGCTGGAGTCCCTCGCCCGGTTCCCGGGCAGTGACCTGGTGCCGACCAACCGCACCTCCACGGCCCTGGTGGTCTGGCGTCCCCGGCGCGACCGCTGACCCGCCGCGCACCTCACCCGAGCCCTACCGGCCCGGTCCGCTTCCCGGAACCCCGGCGCGGGCCGGGCCGGCTCCGCTAACCTGCGAATCAGGCCCGGCCCGAACGACCCGGGCCTACCGCGCCGGCGAGGGGGAGCCATGTCGGAACCGGCCAAGAAGGTGGCGAAGCAGGCGGAGGAGCGGCTCGACCGGGTCGCCAAGTCGGCTCGGCAGCAGTTCGACAAGATCACCGAGGGCCGGTTCGCCGACAAGGTCAAGGAGGGCCGGTTCGCCGAGCGGGACGCGGGTGGCGACGATCGGGGCGGATCGGCAGCCTGAGGCGACGCCCACGCGTCAGCGTCAGCCGATGCGGCGGTTCTCCCGGACCAGGCCGCCCTCGCACCAGTCCCGGTAGACGAACAGGTGGGGTCGGGCCAGCAGCACCCGGCTGTTGTGCGCCCACGTCCGCATCATCTCGTCGCCGGTCCGCTCCGACTGCTCGACCAGCTTGCGGAAGCGCCGCTTCGGGTGGGCGCGGAAGTTCGTCCGGATGCCGTCGGCGGCGTAGATGTAGAGGCAGTGCAGCGCGAACCGGCGGGCCGGACAGGCCGGGTCCATCGCCAGCTCGAAGAGGGTCTGCACCAGGTGGTCCCCGGAGACCAGCAGGTCCCAGTCCGGCGGCATCGACGTCAACGGCACCGAGTCGGGTTGGTACGCCCACGCCCGCAACTCCGCCGGGGACGGGTCGACGGGGTTGGCGAAGCCGTGGAACGTCGAGTCCTGCACGCTCACCGGCCAACCTTCCGCTCGCGCCCGAGGGCGGCCGAGCGGCCTCCCACGGACCCTTGCTGCTGGGGCGAAACGGTAACCCGGGCCGCCGACCAGGGGGAAGGGGCTCCCGGCACCAATTCGGCATCCGATGGACGCGGGCGGGGCCGACCGTACGGCCGACCCCGCCCCGGCGGCGAACTGAGCTCCGACTCAATCGGTGCTGACCAGCGGCTCTGGGCGCTGGGCGACGGCCCGCTGCCGCAGCCACACCTTGAACCAGGCGAAGTCGGGCAGCCGGGCCAGCATCGGCCCGGTCACCACGGTGATCAGCACGTACGCGGTGGCCAGCGCGGCCAGCCTCGGCTCGACGCTGCCGGCGGCCACGGCGAGCCCGGCGATGACGATGGAGAACTCGCCGCGTGGCACCAGGGCCAGCCCGGCCCGCCACCGGCCGGGTTCCTTGATCCCCACCCGCCGGGCGGCCAGGTATCCGGTCAGCGTCTTCGTCCCCATCGTCACCACGGCCAGCGCGAGCGCCGGCAGCAGCACGGGCGGGATGTCCCGGGGGTCGGTGACCAGGCCGAAGAAGACGAAGAACACCGCTGCGAACAGGTCCCGCAGCGGGGAGAGCATCTCGGTGGCGTGGTGCGCCACGGGGCCGGACAGGGCGATGCCGACGAGGAACGCGCCGACCGCCGCCGACACCTGGAGCTTCGCCGCGATGCCGGCGACCAGCAGCGTGAGCCCGAGCACGCCGAGCAGCAGCGCCTCCGGGTCCTTCGCGGACAGGGCAGAGGAGATCAGGTGGCCGTACCGGATCGCCACCACGAGCACCAGCACGACGGTGCCGACGGCGACGCCGAGCGTGACGCCGCCGCGGAGCAGGCCGGAGCCGGCCAGCACGGCGGTGAGCAGCGGCAGGTAGAGCGCCATCGCCAGGTCCTCGATGACCAGCACCGAGAGGACCACCGGCGTCTCCCGGTTACCGAGCCGACCGAGGTCGGCCAGCACCTTGGCGATCACGCCGGAGGAGGAGATCCAGGTGATGCCGGCGAGCACGATCGCGGCCACCCAGTCCCAGCCGAGCAGGAAGGCGAAGGCCGCGCCGGGCAGCGCGTTGAGCACGCCGTCGATCAGGCCGGCGGGCGCCGCGGAGCGCAGGTTGCCGACGAGCTCGCCCGCCGAGTATTCCAGGCCGAGCATGACCAGCAGCAGGATCACGCCGATCTCCGCGCCGACGGCGAAGAACTCCTCGCTGGCGTTGAGCGGCAGCACGCCGCCGTGGCCGAAGACGAGCCCGGCGAGCAGGTACAGGGGAATGGGCGAGAGGCCGATCCGCCGCCCGAGCCGCCCCAGCAGCCCGAGCAGGAACAGCAGTGCACCGACCTCGATGAGCAACGTTGTGGTCTCGTGCATCCGCGCCTCAGCCGTCCGGGTCGCTGTCGGCAAGAATGGCGGTCACGCCGTCGAGCCCCTGGCGGGTGCCGACCACGACCACCACGTCACCGGCGTCGAAGCGGAAGGCCGGGTCCGGCGAGACGATCACCTCGCCCTGGCGCAGCACCGCGACGATCGAGGCGCTGGTCCGCGTGCGGGCCTTCGTGTCACCGAGCCGCTTGTTGACGTACTTGGAGCCGGCCGGGATGGCGATCTGCTCGGTGAGCAGTCCGGCGGCCTGCTCGCGCAGCCCGGAGAGCTGACCGAGCATCAGCGACGCGCCGAGGATGTCGGCCAGCGCTTCGGCCTCGTCGTCGGTCAGCGGTATGTCGGCCTGGCAGGAATCGGGATCATCCGGATCGTAGAGGACAAGGTCGCGGCGGCCATTGCGGTGGGAAACCACACCGAGCCGGCGTCCGGACTCCGTCACCAGCTCGTGACGCATTCCGATCCCGGGAAGGGCAGTCTGTTCGACACGTACTCGCACGGCGCCAGGCTACCGGTTGGGGGGCAGGCCGATGACTCGTCGATTCGGCCGCAGGGCGGTCGCGCTGCTGCTCGTACCGCTGGTGGCGGGCTGTTCGATCGACGACGTCCGCCGCCCGCCGCCGGACCGCGCGGCCCCGTCGCCCCGGCCGCCCGCGACCGAGCCGGCGCCGTCGCCCCCGGCCGTCGACGTCGAGTTGCGCGAGGTCCGGGTCCCGGCCTGCGGCGCGGGACTGCCCGGCGGTGCGCTACGCCACGGTCGACGGCGGGCGCACCTTCGCGCACACCACCGGAAAGCAGGAGCCCGTCGCGTGGCGGGCCGCGCAGGGCCGGTTCCAGCTCGACCAGGCCACCGGCCGGGTGGTCCGCTCGGCGGGGCAGCGGATGACGCCGCTGCCAGCCCAGCCGCGCGTGCCGGTGCCGCACGGCATCGTGGAGGCCCGGGGCCTGCTGGTGGTGGCCGGCGTCGACGGCGGCAAGCCGTACGCGGCGGTCTCGACGGACCAGGGGCGGACCTGGCAGCGGACCCCGGTGCCGGCGCCCGGCGGCGAGGCTGCCTTGCCTTGCCGCGCCGCCTTGCCGGGGCGGTGGACTCGTTCGCCGCATAGGGAGCTGCCCCGTTTGTGCTACCGGCAAAGAGACCGGGCCGGGAGATGTGGCTGCATCCGCTACACGACACGCCGACGCGGTTCCACCGCAACCGGCCACGAACCGGGCGCTGCGTGCTGCATGCCGATCATGGGGCCCTCTGCGCGGCTGTGGCCGCGCCCTGCCTGGCCCTCCGGCCCGATAGCACAGACGGGGCAGCTCCAAAGGGGGCGCACAGACCGTCGCCGGTCCGCGCCGCACCCGCCGACCATGCCGTGGAGTGACTCAGGTCACGCTGGCGAGGTTGAGCGGAATAGGCTCAACTCTGGTTGTGTCCTTCCTAGTGGACACGCCGATCCGGGGGAGCCCATGAACACGGAACGTCTCACCACCAAGAGCCGCGAGACCATCACCGGTGCCGTCGCGCTGGCGAACCAGCGCGGTCACGCCACCGTGGAGCCCTGGCACCTGCTGCTGGCGTTGCTGGACACCGAGGGGTCCACCGCCGCCGGCCTGCTGCGCGCCGCCGGGGCCGACCCCGCCGAGCTGCGCCGGGCCGCCCAGCGCGCCGTCGACGCCCTGCCCGCCGCCCGGGGCTCCAGCATCGCCGAGCCCACGCTGGCCCGCGAGTTCGTCAACGCCATCGGCGCCGCCGAGCAGATCGCCCGGCCGCTCGGCGACGAATACACCTCCACCGAGCACCTGCTCGCCGGCCTGGCCCGGGTGGGCGGCACGGTCGCCACCGCGCTGCGCAACGCCGGTGCGACCGAGGAGAGCCTGGTCGCCGCGTTCCCGACCGTCCGAGGCGGGGACCGCCGCGTCACCACCGCCGACCCGGAGCAGACCTACCAGGCCCTGGCCAAGTACGGCGTCGACCTGACCGCCAGCGCCCGCGACGGGAAGATCGACCCCGTGATCGGCCGGGACTCCGAGATCCGTCGGGTCATCCAGGTGCTGTCCCGGCGTACCAAGAACAACCCGGTGCTGATCGGCGAGCCCGGCGTCGGCAAGACGGCGATCGTCGAGGGCCTGGCCCAGCGGATCGTGGCCGGCGACGTGCCCGAGTCGCTGCGCGACAAGAAGCTGGTCTCGCTCGACCTCGGCGCGATGGTGGCCGGCGCGCAGTACCGGGGCCAGTTCGAGGAGCGGCTCAAGTCCGTGCTGGAGGAGATCAAGAACTCCAACGGCCAGGTCATCACCTTCCTCGACGAGCTGCACACCGTCGTCGGCGCGGGCAAGGGCGAGGGCTCGATGGACGCCGGCAACATGCTCAAGCCGATGCTCGCGCGAGGCGAGCTGCGGATGGTCGGCGCGACCACCCTCGACGAGTACCGCGAGCACATCGAGAAGGACCCGGCCCTGGAGCGCCGCTTCCAGCCGGTGCTGGTCGGCGAGCCGACCATCGAGGACACCATCGGCATCCTGCGTGGGCTCAAGGAGCGCTACGAGGTGCACCACGGCGTACGCATCACCGACGCCGCCCTGGTCGCCGCCGCGACCCTCTCCGACCGCTACATCACCGACCGGTTCCTGCCGGACAAGGCGATCGACCTGGTCGACGAGTCCGCCTCCCGGCTCCGCATGGAGATCGACTCCCGCCCGGTCGAGGTCGACGAGATCGAGCGGGCCGTGCGCCGGCTGGAGATCGAGGAGATGGCGCTGGCCAAGGAGCCCGACGCCGCCTCCGCCGAGCGTCTCGACCGGCTGCGCAAGGAGTTGGCCGACAAGCGCGAGCAGCTTACCGCCCTCTCCGAGCGCTGGCAGACGGAGAAGAGCCACATCACCAAGCTCTCCACGGCCAAGGAGGAGCTGGAGCGGCTCGGCGGCGAGGCCGAGCGGGCCGAGCGCGACGGCGAGCTGGAGCGGGCCGCCGAGCTGCGGTACGGCCGCATCCCCGCCCTCAAGGCCGACCTGGCGAAGGCCGCGGAGGAGCTGGCCCGCCTCCAGGCCGACGGCGCGATGCTCAAGGAGGAGGTCGGCGCGGACGACATCGCCGCCGTCGTCGCCTCCTGGACCGGCATCCCCGCCGGCCGGCTCCTCGAAGGCGAGACCGCCAAGCTGCTGCGGATGGAGGAGTCGCTGGGCGCGCGTGTGGTCGGCCAGTCCGAGGCCGTCTCCGCCGTCTCCGACGCGGTCCGCCGCGCCCGTGCCGGCGTCGCCGACCCGGACCGCCCCACCGGCAGCTTCCTCTTCCTCGGCCCGACCGGCGTCGGCAAGACCGAGCTGGCCAAGGCCCTCGCCGGGTTCCTCTTCGACGACGAGCGGGCCATGGTCCGCATCGACATGAGCGAGTACGGCGAGAAGCACTCCGTCGCCCGGCTCGTCGGTGCCCCGCCCGGGTACGTCGGCTACGAGGAGGGCGGCCAGCTCACCGAGGCGGTGCGCCGCCGGCCATACTCGGTGATCCTGCTCGACGAGGTGGAGAAGGCCCACCCCGACGTCTTCGACGTGCTGCTCCAGGTGCTCGACGACGGCCGGCTCACCGACGGCCAGGGCCGCACGGTGGACTTCCGCAACGCGATCCTGATTCTCACCTCCAACCTCGGGTCGTCGGTGATCGGCGACCTGACGCTGACGGAGGATCAGCGCCGCGAGGGCGTCCTCGCGGTGGTCCGGTCGCACTTCAAGCCGGAGTTCCTCAACCGGCTCGACGACATCGTGGTCTTCGCCGCGCTGCTCGGCGACGACCTGCGGGCCATCGTCGACATCCAGCTCGACCGGATGCGGAAGCGACTCGCGGACCGCCGGCTGGCACTCGACGTGAGCGAGGCCGCCCGGGGGTGGCTCGCCGAGCACGGGTACGACCCGATCTACGGTGCCCGCCCGCTGCGCCGGCTGGTGCAGTCCGCCATCGGCGACCAGCTCGCCCGGGCGCTGCTCGCCGGCGCGATCCGCGACGGCGACACGGTCCAGGTCGACCTGGCCGACGGCAAGGATGGCCTGACGGTCGCCGCGGCCTGACACGCTGGCCCGGATGTTGATAGGGGCCCCCTGTACAACGTTTTGCGTTAACAGGGGGCCCTTCCTTTCGAGGGGGTTGGGATGGTCGAGCGGCTCGACGCGGCGGTGCGGGAGTTGGCGGGCACCGACACGCTCGCCTTCGGCGGCGTCGGGTTCGCCGGCACGGTGCTGCCGGAGACCGAGGCGTACCGGGAGGTCGAGCGGCAGTTCGACGCGCACCCCGAGCAGGCCCGGCGGAAGGTCGACTGGCTGCTGGCGCAGGGCTCCCCGGCCGGCCGGGCGTACGCGGCGACCCTGCTGGCACGGGTCGACCCGGCCGCCGCCCGCGCGGCGTGGGAGGCGCTGCGCTGCTCCGAGGCCGAATTCACCACGTTTGCCGGCTGCATCATGGGCCGGACCACACTGGGCGAGTACGCCGATGCCCAGCTCACCGGCCCCGAGGGCGGTTCGTAGCTGAGTCACTACTCAGCACCGCTCGGGTTCCCCGACGTGCGCGGGGTTGTTACCGTCTGCGCCGACGCGACTGGGGGAGGCGATCGGGTTGAACGGTTCGGTGGCGTATCTGGTGACGGGGGCGGGCTGCCTCATCGCGGTGGCCGGTGTCGTCGTCGCCGTGGTGGCGATGCAGCGTTCCCGCAAGCGGACGGCGGGGAGGCCCGGCCCGGTGGACCCGTTCCGGGACCGGGACGCCGACGCGCTGCGGGGCGACCCGCGCCGGCTCAGCCCCGGCGACATCGTCGAGATCCGCGGCACGTCGTACGCGGTGCGCGGCTCGGTGCTGCTCAGGGAGGGCAGCTGGACCTGGTCGGAGCACCTGCTCGACGACGCCGGCGGCGGCCAGCTCTGGCTCTCCGTCGAGGAGGACCCGGACGTGATCATGGTGCTCTGGACGACCGACCCGGCGCTCACCCTCACCCCGGGCGCGCCGAGCATCGACCTCGACGGCCACCGTTACGCCAGCAAGGAGGCCGGGCACGCCCGGTTCACCGGCACCGGCACCACCGGCCTCGACCCGTCCGGCGCGATGCGCTACCACGACTACCGGGGCCCGGGGAAGCTGCGGCTCTCCTTCGAGGCGTACGGCGACGCCGCGTGGGAGGTGGCGCGGGGCGACGAGCTGCACCGCTCCGACGTGATGATCTACCCGCAGGCCGGCCCGGGGACGGTGAGCTGACCCGTGCTGGTCACCCTCGACGCCCCGTACGTCGACACCAGCGCCGCCGACCTCAGCCTCGCCCTCGGCGACGGCGAGCGCCCCGCGCTGCACGTGCTCGACCTCGACCTGCCCGGCGGGATCCGGCTGCGGCTGCGGCTGCTCGGCGCGTCCCACCAGGTGGTGCTGCGCGCGGCCGGCGTCGAGCTGACCGAGACCGTCGCCTGCCTGCCCGGCCGGCCGCCCGAGCTGCCCGCCACCCGGCTCGACGAGGCGAACGGCTACCGGTTCACCGCCACCGTGCTGCGCCCGGCCGGGGCGGAGCTGAGCACCCGGGTCGCCGCGCTCCGCGCCGAGCTGGCCGGCGACCCGTACGCGCTGGTCGGGGTGTTCCCCGGCGACGCCGACGCGGTGACCGCCCTCGCGGTGCGCCCCGACCCGCCGGACGGGGCGGTCGGCTGGCGCACCTGGCACGCGTACCCCCAGACCAACGAGCTGGTCCTGACCGAGACGGTGGTGTCCAGATGACGTACCGACGCTGGTTCGTGGTGGGCGCGGCGGTCGCCGTCGTCGGCGCGCTGCTCGCCGCCTTCGCGATCTTCTACGGCAACTTCTCCCCGCGCGGGTACGTGCAGGACCGGTACAACCGGGCGGCCGGCCGCGACATCGGCGGGAACGCCGTGGCGTACACCTCGGCGAAGACGCCCAGCCAGGTCGCCAAGGAGGTCACCGACGCCTGGCAGCCGGCCGACCAGTACGTCGACGGCAGCGGCGTCTACCTGCGCTACGACGACGACTCGGTGGTGATCCTGCCGATCGCCGCCGGCTCGGTGATCCTGCTCGAACGCCTCACCACCGCCTACCCCCGTTACCACTCGACCGTCGGGTCGCACTGGGGCTGGGGACGCGGCAGCACCGTCCGGGGCGGCGGCCCCGGCGCCGGCAAGTAGCCCGACGACCGCCCCTCACCCTGGAGTGTCCCCCTTGCAGAACCTCGTCACCGATCTGCTGGTCACCCTCGCCTACGGCGTGCTCGGCGTCGTCCTGATGGGCGTCGGCTACGGCCTGGTCGACGTGGCCACCCCCGGCAAGCTGCACGAGCTGATCTGGACCGAACGCAACCGCAACGCCGCCCTGCTGCTCTCGTCCAACCTGCTCGGCGTCGGCACCATCGTGGTCGCCGCCATCGTCGCCAGCGAGGACGACTTCGTGATCGGCCTGGTCGGCGCGGCGGCGTACGGGATCGTCGGGCTGGTCATCATGACTGCCGCGTTCCTGCTGCTCGACGCCGTGACCCCGGGGCGGCTCGGCGAGCTGCTGGTCGACCCGGAGCCGCACCCCGCCGTGTGGGTCTCCGCCGTCGTGCACCTCGCCACCGGCGCGATCATCGCCGCCGCGATCAGCTGATGACCGCCGGCAAGCACCCGGGCGGCAGGCGGCCCGGCCAGCCGGTGGTGGCGGTGAAGAAGTCGTCGGCCGCCGGCGGCTGGATCATCGCGCTGGTGACCGTCGTCCTCGTCGGCGGCTGTATCGGCATCGGCGTGGTCAACGGCGACTCCGGCGGCACCACCGTCCCCGCCCCGGCGGCCGACGAGCGGGCCGACACCGTGCCGATCCTCGCCCAGGCCGCCGCCAGCCAGGGCATCTGCTACGGCTGGCGGCTGGAGAGCTGGTACGGCTCCACCCCGGTCAGCGTCGGCTCCAACCTCGGCGACGGGGTCCCGGTGGTCGACGACCCGGCCTGCCCGCGCTGGGTCGAGGTGGTCGCCGACGTCCGGTACACGTCGGAGAGCAGCGAGAGCAGCGACTCCGCGCTCATCGACGTGACCGGCTCGCCCGACCTCGACCGTGCCGACCTGTACGCCGTCGAGACCGGCCTCGCCCGGTTCGGGCTGGCAGAGGACGTGTTCGTCGACGACCCTGGCTGGGCCGTCTGCCGGGCCGCCGTCGCGCTGCCGCTGCTGCTCGCCGAGGCCGGCGTGGTGCCGCCCGCCGCCGCCCCGAGCGCGCAGCCCGGCGCCACCGTCGCCCCGTTGCCCGACGCCGGCAGCGACTTCTGGCGGGACCGCTGGGGCTGGCTGCTTGGCACCGGCGGGCTGCTGCTGGTCACCGCACTGCTGTTCACCGTCGGGTTCGTGCAGCGGGGCCGGCAGCGCGCGGCGGCGCCCGCCGGGCGTACCCCGGGGAAGGCGTGACCACCGCGACGCCGGCGGCGGTCGACGGCGGCGCCCCCACCGCCCGGCCGCGCTGGCGGCTGGCCCGCTCGGCGGTGCTGGTCGCCGTCTTCGTCTGCGCGGCCTGCGGCCTGGTCTACGAGCTGGCCCTGGTCGCGCTCGGCAGCTACCTGATCGGCGACGCCGTCGGCCAGGCGTCGATCGTGCTCGGCGTGATGGTCTTCGCGATGGGCGTCGGCGCGCTCGCCGCGAAGCCGTTGCAGTCCCGGGCCGCCGCCGCGTTCGCCCTGGTCGAGCTGGCCCTCGCCCTGCTCGGCGGCCTGTCGGTGCTCGGCCTCTACGCCGCGTTCGCCTGGCTCGACCTGTACGGCCCGGCGCTGGTCGGCACCGCGTTCGTGCTCGGGCTGCTCATCGGCGCGGAGATCCCGCTGCTGATGGTCATGCTGCAACGCATCCGGGAGCAGTCCGCCGGCAGCGCCGTGGCGGACCTGTTCGCCGCCGACTACGTCGGCGCGCTGCTCGGCGGGCTGGCCTTCCCGTTCCTGCTGATCCCGGTCTTCGGGCAGCTCAAGGGCGCCCTGGTGGTCGGCGCGGTGAACGCGGTGGCCGGCGTGGCGCTGGTCTGCACGGTGTTCCGGGCGGAGCTGAGCCGCCGGGCGCGCATCGCCGTCGCCGCCGGCTCCGTCGCGGTCGCGCTCTGCCTGGGGTACGCCTGGATCACCGCCGCCGACTTCGAGGTGACCGCCCGTCAGCAGCTCTACCGGGACCCGGTGGTGCACGCCGAGCGCAGCCGCTACCAGGAGATCGTGTTGACCCGCTCGGTGCGGGAGGTCGGCCACGCCGACACCGACCTGCGGCTGTTCCTCAACGGCGACCTCCAGTTCAGCTCCGTCGACGAGTACCGCTACCACGAGGCGCTCGTGCATCCGGCGCTGAACGGCCCGCGCGGCGAGGTGCTGGTGCTCGGCGCCGGCGACGGGCTCGCGGTGCGGGAGATCCTGCGCTACCCCGACGTGCGGCGGGTGACCGTCGTCGACCTCGACCCGGCCGTGGTGGCGCTGGCCCGCAGCGAGCCGCAGCTGCGCGAGCTGAACGGCGACGCGTTCGCCGACCCCCGGGTGCGGGTGGTCAACGTCGACGCGTTCGGCTGGCTGCGCGCCGCCACCGAACGGTTCGACGTGGTGGTCGCCGACCTGCCCGACCCCGACGAGACGGCCACCGCCAAGCTCTACGCCGTCGAGTTCTACGCGTTGGTCCGGGCGGTGCTCGCCGACGGCGGGCGGCTGGTCGTGCAGTCCGGCTCGCCGTACTTCGCGCCCCGGTCGTACTGGTCGATCGAGGCGTCGGTGCGGGAGGCCGGCTTCGCCACCGTGCCGTACCACGTCGACGTGCCGAGCTTCGGCGACTGGGGTTTCGTGCTCGCCGCGCCCGGGACCGCCCCGACCGCGCTGGCGCTGCCGGCCGACGCACCCCGGCTGCGCTTCCTGACCGCCGGCACGCTCGCGTCGGCCGCGAGCTTCCCCGCCGACCGGGGCCGGCTCGACGTGCCCGCCTCCACGCTGCTGCGGCCCCGGGTGCTGGAGTACGCCCGCGAGGAGTGGCGCGGCTACTAGCGTCGGGACCATGGTGCGCGGACCGTCGCGTCGTCACTGGATGCCGCCCCGGGCGTTGGCCGCGGCGGCGTACCTCCAGGCGTTCGTCCTGTCCGGGGTGGCCGCCGTGCTGCTGACCCGGGCGCTCCTGCGGGCCACCGGCTACCCCCAGCTCGGCGGCGGCGGCCTGCACATCGCGCACGTGCTCTGGGGTGGCCTGCTGCTGGCCGCCGGCCTCGGCGTGGCGCTGGTCTTCCTCGGCGGCGCGGCCCGGATGACCGGCGCGATCCTCGGCGGGATCGGGTTCGGCCTGTTCATCGACGAGGTGGGCAAGTTCGTCACGGCCCGCACCGACTACTTCTACGCCCCCGCCGCCGGCATCATCTACGCCGTCTTCGCGGTGCTCGTGGTCATCACCCAGGCGGTCCGGGACCGGACCCGGCTGATCCCCGCCGAGCGGACCGCGAACGCGTTGGACGCCGTGGCCGGTGGCCTGATCGACGGGCTCACCGACCTCCGCCGGGCGCAGGTGCTGCGGCTGGCCCGGGGCTCCGGCGCGGGCACCGAGGCCGCCGTGGCCGCGTTGCTCGACGCGGTGCCCCGCCGGGAACCGCCGCCGCCCCGGTGCTGGCAGCCCTGGCTGACCCGCGTCCGCCGGGTCGCCGTCGGGCTGACCGACCAGCGGTGGGTGGTCCGCTTCGTGGTGCTCTACCTGGTGGTGGAGCCGGCGCTGACCGTGGTCGGGGTGGCCGTCGACGAGGTGACCGGCGCGCTGGACGAGGAGCGGGAGTGGGGCGCGGTACTCGGCGTCTCGGCGTCCGCGCTGGCCACGGCGGTGCTCAGCGTCACGGCGGCGGTCCGGCTGCGGCGGGACCGGATCGGCGCGTTCCGGCTGTTCAAGCTGGCGATCCTGGTCGACCTGCTGTTCGGGCAGATCTTCAACTTCACGGTCAACCAGTTCGGGGCGGTCGCCGCGCTGGCCTTCGACCTGTTCCTGCTCGCCGTGGTGACGGCCGAGCACCGCCGGCTGTCCCGGGCCGGGTGACGCCCGCCGCACCGGGTCGGGGGCCCGGCGCGGCTCACCGGCGGGCGGCACGGGACTCCGGACGATACCGTGACGTCGTGATCTAGAAGGGAGAAGTCATGGTCGATACCCACAGCACGCCGTCGCGGACCCGCCCGGGCATCGTGACGCTGTCCAGCTACCTGCTCATGCTCTTCGCTCTCCTCCAGCTCCTCGGCCTGCTCACGACGATTGCCGTGGCCGGCAAGCTCCGTAAGGGCTTCGAGGACGCGTTCGAGGGCACCGCGAGCGGGGCCGAGGGGCTGGGCACGTTCGTCGTCGGCTTCGCCATCGGCAGCGCCGTGCTGATGCTGGTCCTCGCCCTGGTCCTCGTCGTACTGGGGATCTTCAACAACCGGGGCAGCAACGGCAGCCGCATCACCACCTGGGTGCTCGGCGGCATCCTGCTCTGCTGCGTCGGCGGCAGCCTGATCAACGGCGCGGCCGGCTCGGTGGGCGGGCCGTCGGCCGGCGGCGACGCGCCGAGCGCCGAGGAGATCGAGCGCAGCCTGACCGGGGCGCTGCCCTCCTGGTACACCCCGGTCAGCCTGCTGTTCGGGGTCGTGGGCCTGCTCGCCGTGCTGGGCGCGCTGATCCTGCTGGCCCTGCCGAAGGCGAACGAGTTCTTCCGCAAGCCGAAGCAGGGCTGGGAGCCGCCGGTCCCGGGTGCCGCCTACCCGGCGTACCCGCAGCACCCCGGCTACCCGCAGCCCTCGGGCTATCCGGCCGCCCCCGGCTACCAGCCCGGCCACCCGACGTACCCGCACGGGACCCACGGCTCGTCCACCCCGGACCAGCCGCCCTACCCGGACCAGCCGGGGCCGTCCGCGTCCGACCGCCCGGACTCTCCCGGTCAGGGGCAGTGGGGCGACTCCGGGCCGTCGTCCTCCGGCGGTTCGTCGGACTCCGGCTCCTCGTCCGGCGGCTCCTCCGACGCGGGCTCGTCGTCCTCGGGCTCCTCGTCGTCGGACTGAGCGTCGACGCTGCCCCGCCCGCGACCGCCGGGGCGGGGCACGCCGGAAAACGGCGACACCGACGATCCCTCCGAGTAGGTTCCAACCGGACGCCTACCGGAGGGATGTGTCGTGTCGTACCCCGATCAGGTGCCGGTCCGTCGCCCTGCGGCCGTGGGGCTGGCGGCGGCGGTGCTGGTGTTGATGGCCGCCGGTGCCGCGGTCTCGGCGGTCGCCGCGCTGCTCGTCCTCGGCGGCACCGTCGACCGGTTCCGGTCGGCGGCGGCCGGCACGTCGGCCGGCGCGGCGGAGATCGACGACGTGGTCCTCCTGCTGCGGGGCGCGACGATCGCCTCGGCGGCGGTGACGGTGCTGGTGGGCGTCGTGCTGGTCGGCCTGGCGGGCGGGCTGCTCGCCGGCCGGCCCTGGGCCCGGGTGGCGGCCTGGGTGGTCTGCGGGCTGGGTGCGCTCTTCGGTTGCTGCGGGGTGGCGGCGCTGGTCGGCCAGCGGGCCGTGCCGCTGCGGCTCTCCGCCGGCGACGGGTCCGCCGCCGAGCTGCTCGGCCTGGTCGGCGACGCGTATCCGGGGTTCTGGATCCCGGCCAACGCCGCACTTTCGGTCGGCCAGGCGCTCGGTTACCTTGTGGTAGCCGCGTTGCTGCTCTCCCCGAGCGCCGGCGCCTGGTTCCGCCGGCGGCGCCCCGCGCCGGCACCGACCGCCACCCCGTATCACCCGCCCCGCTGAGGATCGTCCGTGACGTCAGAGCAGGTCCCCGCCGTGCGCCGCGCGCTGGTCACCGGCGCGACGGCCGGCATCGGCGCGGAGTTCGCCCGCCGGCTCGCCGCCGACGGCTGGGCACTGGTGCTGGTGGCGCGCGACGCCACCCGGCTGGCGGAGACGGCCACCGAGCTGACGGGCCGGTACGGCCACCCCGTCGAGGTGATCCCGGCGGACCTTTCCACCGAGGACGGCTGCGCCGAAGTGGAACGGCGGCTGGCCGGCGACGAGCAGGTCGACCTGCTCGTCAACAACGCCGGGATCAGCCTCAACCAGCCGTTCCTGCGCTCCTCGATGGCCGACGAGTCCCGCCTGCTGGGGCTGAACGTGCACGCGGTGCTGCGGCTGACCCGCGCGGCGGTCGGCCCGATGGTCGGGCGGGGCGACGGGGCAGTGATAAATGTCTCTTCGGTCGCCGGGTTCGGCCCGGTGATGCCGGGATCGACGTACCCGGCCAGCAAGGCGTGGGTGACGGCCTTCAGTGAGTCCGTCGACCTCACGACCCGCCCGCGCGGGGTACGCGTGATGGCACTCTGCCCTGGTTACACCCGCACCGGCGCGCACGAGCGGATCGGGATCGACATGTCCGGCACGCCTCGCCTGATGTGGCTGCGAGCCGAGCAGGTCGTCGACGAAGCCCTGCGTGACCTGCGGAAAGGTCGTTCGGTCAGCGTCCCGTCACGGCGCTACAAGCTGGCCGTGGCGGCGGTGCGGCACGCCCCACGCAGTCTGCTGCGCCGGTTCGCCCGGGACACCCGGGGTCGCGACGACCGCCAGCCCGGCTGACCTGCGACGCAGCGCCTTTGAGCGGCCCCGGAGGCGGTTCGGCCGACCCGGTCCGGCAGGTCGATCGCACAGAGTAGCCGAACATCGCCAACCATCGGTCGCCCGTGGGGCTGACCGGTGTGGACCCCACACACACCTCCCAGAGTTGCGCAGTACCCTCTATCGCCATGGGGGACCACGACGACCTGCGTAAATTCATCATCGACCTGGCTGTGGTCCACGGGCGGGTGGTGCTCTCCTCCGGCCGGGAGGCGGACTGGTACGTCGATCTGCGACGTGTCACGCTCCATCACCAGGCCGCACCGTTGGTCGGTCGGACGCTGCTCGACCTGACCGCCGACTGGGAGTACGACGCCGTCGGTGGCCTGACCCTGGGCGCCGATCCGGTGGCGCTCTCCATGTTGCACGCCGCGTCGGCGACCGACCGGTCGCTCGATGCTTTCGTCGTCCGTAAGGCGGGTAAGGCTCATGGTCTGCAACGCCGCATCGAGGGGCCGGACGTGGCCGGACGGCGGGTACTGGCGGTCGAAGACACGTCGACGACCGGTGGCAGCGTGCTGACCGCAGTAGAGGCGCTGCGCGAGGCCGGGGCCGAAGTGGTGGGTGTGGCAGTTATTGTTGATCGTGGCGCCGGCGACGCGGTGGAAGCCGCCGGACTGCCGTATCGGGCGGCCTATACGTTGGCTGACCTCGGCCTTGTGGCCTAAAAGTTTGCCGATTCGGATCTGCTGATATGCAGGCGGATCGATGCTGCTGGTGGAAGGATGGAATACGTGGGAACTGCGTTGGCTGAAATGACCATGCCTCAGATCTCGCCGCTTGCCGGCGAGCCGATCGAACGCGCCGACGCCGAGCGGCTGGCGGGGGTCCTCAAGGCCCTTGCCGACCCCGCCCGGCTGCGGCTGCTCAGCCTGATCCAGTCGGCCCCAGAGGGCGAAGCGTGCGTGTGCGACCTGACCGCGCCGCTCGGCCTCTCCCAGCCGACGGTCAGCCACCACCTGCGTATCCTCACCGAGGCCGGCTTGCTGGAGCGGGAGAAGCGCGGGGTCTGGGCGTACTACCGGCTGGTGCCGACCGCGATCGCCACGATCGCGGATCTGCTGACTCCGCCGCGCAAGCGGGCCACCAAGAAGGCCCGCTGACGAGGTTTCCGTTCCGGGTCGTCCCGCCTCAGGACGGCATCGGGTGGCGTGCCAGGGGTGGCGCCACCACCGGACGGTGACGCCTGCCCGGGTCACCGGCAGTCGCCTCGTTACTTCATTGCGGCTTGAACGATGGCCGGTCCCGTTCCGACGGGGCCGGCCATCGACGTACGCCTTTCCCGTCAGCGGTCCTCGCCGTGCTCCGGCCATCGACCGCCGTCCTGCTGCGGCTGCTGCGGGAACTGCTGCTGCCCGTGTTGCCCGTGCGGGGCCGCCTGGTCGTGGTGGCCGTGGTGGTGCTCGACCGCGTCCCGGACGGCCTCGACGGCGCCGGCCGCGCTGGCGGCGGCGATCACCGTCATGACCTCACCCCGCTTGCGGGCCCGCCGGTCGCGGAGGAACTCGAAGAAGATCGGCAGCACCGAGATCAGGATGATCAACGCGACCACCGGCAGGATGTACCGGTCGATCTTGTCGCCGATCGCGTTGTAGATCTGCTCGGCGAGCAGGTAGCCGATCAGCAGGATGCCGTCCACCCACAGGATCGCCCCGACGACGTTCCACAGGAAGAACTGCTTCGCCGGCATGCCGAGCACCCCGGCCACCGGGTTGAGGAACGTGCGGACGATCGGGATGAACCGGGCCAGCACCACGGCCTTGGCCGGGCCGAACTTCCGGAAGTAGTGCTCGGCCTTCTCCACGTACTCCCGCTTGAACAGCCGGGAGTTGGGGCGCTCGAACATGCGCCGGCCGTACCGCGCGCCCAGCCAGTGCCCGAGCTGCGCACCGACGATCGCGCAGATCGGGCCGCCGATCAGCAGCCCGACCAGGGAGAGCCGGGTGCCGTCGCCGAAGATCGCGTCCGCCACCGGCGAGGCGGCGACGCCGGCGAGGAACAGCATCGAGTCGCCCGGGAAGAAGAAGCCGACGAGCAGCCCGGTCTCGGCGAACAGGATCACCCAGACGCCGACCAGCCCGAAGGTCTGGAGCAGATCCTTCGGATCGAGCGGGTTCAGGGCGACGGTCTCGGAGACCGCCCGTGCCTTCTCTGCTGTGTCCACGGCCACACAGGGTACCGAACCCGGAACCGGCCGCGCCCGGCACCGCCCCGGACCGGGGCGACCGCCGCCCGCACAGGCGCGGGTCGACCGCCCCGGCCCCGCCTCACAGGCGCGGGTCGACCGGCTCCGACTCGCAGGCCAGGATGGCGAAGACCAGCTCGTGGCGACGCCAGAGCGGAGCGCCGTCCGCCAGCGCGGCCAGGGCCGCCAGGCCGAGGGCGTGCTCGCGCAGGGCCAGCCCCCGCTTGCGCCCCAGCGACCGGCGGCGCAGCGCGGCGAGCTGCTCCGGCCCGGGGTACCCGGGGCCGTAGACGATCCGCAGGTACTCCCGGCCCCGGCACTTGATGCCCGGCTGGAGCAGCGACCCCTTCGGCGACCGGGCGGCCAGCCCCGCGTACGGCTTGACGACCATGCCCTCCCCGCCGGCAGTGGTCAGCGCCAGCCACCACTCGGTCGCGTCGGCCTCGGCCGAGGCGTCGGCCAGGTCGACGACCCGCCGTCGGGTGCCGGTGAACAGCCCCGGGTCGGCGGCGCACAGCCGGTCGGCCAGGTCCAGGTGCCAGCCGTGGTCCCGCTCGACGTGGCTCGCCCCGGCGGAGGCGAGCACCGCGAACGGGGCGAGGGTCACCCCGGTCAGCCCGTCCGTCGGCCCCACGTACGCCCGGTACGCCGCCGAGTACGCCTCGACGTCCGCCCGGCGGTCCGCCATCCGCGCCCGCAGCTCGCCCACCGGCAGGCCCCGCCCAGCCGCCGCGTCCAGGGTGGCCAGCACCGCCGGCAGGGCGGCCCGGCCCGCCGCACCCACGCTCGCGTACTGCTCGCGGATCAAACCGCCCGCCTTCGCCGACCACGGCAGCAGCTCGCAGTCGAGCAGCAGCCAGTCGGTGTCCAGCTCCGCCCAGAGCCCCGCCGCGCCGACCGCCGCCCGGACCCCGCCCAGCAGCTCGCCGTCCAGGGGCGGGCCGAAGAACGGCCGGCCCGTGCGGGTGTGCACCACCCCGCCGCCCGGCCCGAACGGGCCGCCGTCGGGGTCGCGGCAGACCAGCACCACCGCGCGCGAGCCCATGTGCTTCTCTTCGCAGACCACCCGGCCGACGCCGGCCGCCCGGTAGTCGGCGAACGCCTGCGCCGGGTGCTCCAGGAACCCCTCGGCCGTGGCCGTCGAGCAGGGCGCCATCGTCGGCGGCAGCCAGGTCAGCCAGCGCGGGTCCACGGCGAAGCGGCTCATCACCTCCAGCGCGGCGGCGGCGTTCTCCGCCGGCACGGTCAGCGTCCCGTACGCGTGCTCGACGTGCCGCCGCCCGGTCACGTCGCGCAGGTCCAGCACCGCGTCCGGGCGGGCCGGGGCGGGCGTGACCAGCGGGCGGACCGGGGCGTACCACTGCTTGACCGCCGGGACGGAGACCAGCTCCTTCTCCGGGTACCGCAGCGCCGTCAGCTTCCCGCCGAACACGCAGCCGGTGTCGACGCAGATCGTGTTGTTCACCCACTCCGGCTCCGGGGTGGGCGTGTGCCCGTACACGACCATCGCCGAGCCGCGGTAGTCGCGGGCCCACGGGTAGCGCACCGGCAGGCCGTACTCGTCGGTCTCGCCGGTGGTCTCCCCGTACAGCGCGAACGAGCGGACCCGGCCCGACGCGCGGCCGTGGTATTCCTCCTTGAGCCCGGCGTGCGCGACCACCAGCCGGCCGTCGTCGAGCACGAAGTGGCTGACCAGGCCGTCGACGAACGTCGCGACCTCGGCCACGAACGCCGGGTCCTCCGCGTCGAGCTGGGCCATCGTCTCGGCCAGGCCGTGGGTGAGCCGCACGTCCCGGCCGCGCAGCTTGCGCAGCAGCTTCTGCTCGTGGTTGCCCGGCACGCAGATCGCGTGGCCGGCCGCCACCATGCCCATCACCAGGCGGAGCACCCCGGGGGAGTCCGGGCCGCGGTCCACCAGGTCACCCACGAACACGGGGGTACGACCAGCCGGGTGCACCGCGTCCACCGGGCGGCCCGCGTCGTCGCGGCGCAGCACGTAGCCCAGCCGGAGCAGCAGCGCCTCCAGCTCCTCGCGGCAGCCGTGGACGTCGCCGACGACGTCGAACGGGCCGGTCAGCTCCCGCCGGTCGTTGAACAGCTTCGCGTACCGGAGCTCCGCCGCGTCGATCTCGTCGACGCCGCGCAGCACGTGCACCTTCCGGAAGCCCTCCCGGGCCAGCCGCCCGTACGACTGCCGCAGGTCCCGCTGCATCCGGGTCAGCACCTGCCGGCCGTGGGTGCGGTCGGCCCGGCCCTGCGTACGCTCCCACGCCACCGACTCCGGCACGTCCAGCACGATCGCCACCGGCAGCACGTCGTGCTCCCGGGCCACCCGGACCAGCCCGGCGCGGGCGTGCGGCTGGAGGTTGGTGGCGTCCACGACGGTGAGCAGGCCCCGCCGCAGCCGGATCCCCGCCACGTGGTGCAGGGCGTCGAACGCGTCGGCGGAGGCCGACTGGTCGTTCTCGTCGTCGGCGACCATCCCCCGGAACGCGTCGGAGGAGAGCACCTGGCTCGGCGCGAAGTGCCGCCGGGCGAAGGTGGACTTGCCGGAGCCGGAGACGCCGACCAGCGCCACCAGGGCCAGCTCGGGGATCTCGATCACGCGGCCATCTCCTTCCTGCCCGTTCCGGTGGTCATCGGCGTTCCGCCGGTCGTCGCCGGTCCGGTGGCGCGGAACACGGCGAGCTGGGTGGGCGGGCCCACCTCGGGGTCGTCGTCGCCGACGCCCCGGATCTCCGCCGCGTAGCCGTACGCCGTCGCGACCCGGTCCACCCAGGCCGCGAACTCGGCCCGGGTCCACTCGAAGCGGTGGTCGGCGTGCCGGAACCGGCCCGCGCCCAGCCCCTCGTAGCGGACGTTGTGCTCGACGTTCGGCGTGGTCACCACGACCGTGGCCGGCCGGGCGTGGCCGAACACGGCGTCCTCCAGCGCGGGAAGGCGCGGCGGGTCGACGTGCTCGATCACCTCCATCAGGACCGCCGCGTCGTAGCCGCGCAGCCGGTCGTCTCGGTAGGTCAGGGCGGACTGCCACAGCCGGATCCGGTCCCGCTGCCGCTCCGGCAGCCGGTCCAGCCGCAGCCGGCGGGCCGCCAGCGTCAGCGCCTGGGCGGACACGTCCGTGCCGACGATCTCCGTGTACCGCCGGTCGCCCACCAGGGCGGACAGCAGCGCGCCGGGACCGCAGCCGAGGTCCAGCACCCGGGTCGCCCCGCTGGCCGCGAGCGCGGCGAGCACCGCCTCCCGGCGACGCAGCGCCAGCGCCGGCCGGCGCGGGGGCTCCGCGCGCTCCTCCTCGGCGACGCTGTCGGCCGGCGGCTCCTCGGCCAGCCGCTGCTCGGCGAGGCGGGCCATCGCCTCCCCGGCCAGGGTGCGACGGTGGGCCAGGTAGCGGCGGGTGATGGTGGCCCGCTCCGGATGGTCGGCGAGCCAGCCCGCGCCCGCCCGGAGCAGCTTGTCGATCTCGTCCGGGGCCACCCAGTAGTGCTTCGCGTCGTCGAGGACCGGCAGCAGCACGTACAGGTGGTTGAGGGCGTCGGCGAGCCGCAGCGTGCCGGTCAGCGTCAGGTCCACGTACCGGCTGTCGCCCCACTGCGGTTGGGACTCGTCGAGCGGGATCGGGGTGGCCGTCACCGTCCAGCCCAGCGGGGCGAACACCCGGTCGGCCAGGTCGCCGCCGCCCCGGCAGCGCAGCACGGGGATCCGCACCTTGAGCGGGATCGGCGTGGCGGCCAGCTCCGGCCGGTCCCGGGACTCGCCGCGCAGGGCCGAGCGGAACACCTTGGCCAGCGCCGAGGCCAGCAGGCTCGACGCCGCGTACGGCCGGTCGTTGACGTACTGGCCGAGGGTGAAGCTGTCCGGGGTGACCGGTTGGTTGCGGCCCTTGGCCCTGCCGTGCCCGCCGGTCAGCCGCAGCGGGTCGACGTCGACCAGCAGGGCGGCGGTGCAGCGCCGCTCGTCGGCCTCGGGGTAGACCACGTGCGCCGCGCCGACGGGCAGCTGGAAGGAGTGCATCCGGTCGGGATGCTTGACGAGCAGGTACCCGAGGTCGGTGGCGGGGCGGTGCGTCGTGGTGAGGGTGAGCAGCACGGCCCCATGGTGTCAGGTGTGTCGATCTTGCGTCGTCCGCTTTTCGTCTCGTGCGGGGCTGCGGTGGGTTCCCCGGGCGACGGGCCCGCTCAGCGGTAGTCGTCCTCGTCGCCGGCGACCACCCGGGCCTGCTCCATGGCGTCCCAGTCGCCGACCTCCAGGCCCCGGCTCGGCTCGCCCTCACCGTCGGCCGGGTCGGTGGAGGCGGCCTGCTCCACGGCGTCGGCCGCCGGTGCCTCCGGGTCCCGCTCCTCCGGAGCGAGGTGGTCGCTCGGGGTGAAGTCCTCGTCGGGCTGACCCATCGTCCCTCCCTGTAATCCGGTGGAAAGCTACCCACACCGTACGGGCTGGTCAGGGCCGCCGCTCGGTGCCGGGTGGCCGAGTCGGCGGATTCCTCCCTCCGGGCCCGGCCGGCGGTGCCAGGATGGTGGCGTGGGCTTCCTGATCCGGCTGGCGAGCACCGCGATCGCGCTGTGGATCACCACGTTGATCGTGCCCGGCGTCGAGGTCGGTGGCCGCACCGGTGGCAACACCGTGCTGACCCTGGTGGCGGTGGCGTTGATCTTCGGCGTGGTCAACGCCGTGCTCAAGCCGGTGATCAAGGTGGTGGGCTGCGTCTTCTACCTGCTGACTCTGGGGCTGTTCGCGCTGGTGGTCAACGCGCTGCTGTTCCTGCTGACCGACTGGATCGCCCGCCACCTGGACCTGCCGTTCCGGGTGGAGGGCTTCTGGCCCGCCTTCTGGGGCGCCATCGTGATGGCGGTGGTGACCTGGCTGATCAGCGTCGCCGTGCCGGACGACCTGGCGGACCGGTGAGGCTCCGACCGGTCGCCGCCGGGCCGGCCTGCCCCCCGCGCGACGTCACCGCCGTGCCCTGTGGGCGGCCCACGGGGCGGGCCAGCCATGGGTCGGTTTCGTCCGTGGCCACCTCCTGCGGGATACTGCCGGCGGAGGACAGCGCGGTCCGGCGCACCCACGGAAGACAGCGGCCGGTGACGGCCGACAGCGGTAAGTAAGGAGCGTTCGACATGCCCATCGCTTCCCCCGAGGTCTACGCGGAGATGCTGGACCGCGCCAAGGCGGGCCGGTACGCGTACCCCGCGATCAACGTGACGTCCTCGCAGACGCTGAACGCGGCGCTCAAGGGCTTCGCCGACGCGGAGAGCGACGGCATCATCCAGGTCTCCACCGGCGGCGCGGAATACCTCTCCGGTCCGTCCGTGAAGGACATGGTCACCGGCGCGGTGGCGTTCGCCGCGTACGCGGCCGAGGTCGCCAAGAAATACCCGGTCAACGTCGCGCTGCACACCGACCACTGCCCGAAGGACAAGCTGGACAAGTTCGTCCGGCCCCTGATGCAGATCTCCAAGGAGCGGGTCGCCGCCGGCCAGGAGCCGCTGTTCCAGTCGCACATGTGGGACGGCTCGGCCGTGCCCGTGGCGGAGAACCTGAAGATCGCCGCCGAGCTGCTCGACCGCGCCGCCGAGGCGAAGATCGTCCTGGAGATCGAGGTCGGCGTCGTCGGCGGCGAAGAGGACGGCGTCGAGAACGCCATCAACGACAAGCTCTACACCACCGTCGAGGACGGCCTGGCCATGGTCGAGGCGCTCGGCCTGGGCGAGAAGGGCCGCTACATGGCGGCGCTGACCTTCGGCAACGTGCACGGCGTCTACAAGCCGGGCAACGTGAAGCTCCGCCCGGAGATCCTGAACAACATCCAGGAGGCCGTCGCCGCCAAGTACGGCAAGGAGAAGCCGCTCAGCCTGGTCTTCCACGGCGGTTCCGGCTCGCTGCTGTCCGAGATCCGCGAGGCGCTGGACTACGGCGTGGTGAAGATGAACATCGACACCGACACCCAGTACGCCTTCACCCGGCCCGTCGCCGACCACATGCTCCGCAACTACGACGGCGTGCTGAAGATCGACGGCGAGGTCGGCAACAAGAAGCAGTACGACCCGCGTACCTGGGGCAAGCTCGCCGAGGCCGGGCTCGCCGCCCGCGTCGTCGAGGCCTGCGAGCACCTGCGCTCCACCGGCACCAAGCTGAAGTAACCCCTGCTGTGCAAGGAAGGGCCCCTTGTTACCGCCCAGGCGACAACAAGGGGCCCTTCCTGACGGCGTGCCCGCAGCGGGCCGGGCCGCCGCCCGACGAGCGGGGCGGAACCTAGCCCGCCGTCAGGACGCGGACCGCCTCGTGCACGTCGTCGGTGAGGTGCACGGTGCCCGCCAGGTCGCCGAACGGCGAGGCGGCCAGCAGCGGACGCAGCAGCGACTCCACCGGCAACTCCGTCGTCCAGTACGCCCGGTCCAGGAAGACGTACGCGCCGCTCGCCCCGTCCGTGCCGTAGTACGTCTTCGTCGCCGCCTGGAACACCTCCTGCACCGTGCCCGCCCGGCCGGGCGCGAAGACGATCCCGCCCCGGGCCAGCCGCAGGATCGTGTCCTCCCGGATGGCGTTCGAGAAGTACTTCGCGATCCGCCCCGCGAACAGGTTCGCCGGCTCGTGCCCGTACAGCCACGTCGGAATGGCCAGCCCGCCGGCCCGCGCCCAGCCCAGGTCCAGGTGCAGGCCCGGGCCCGGGTCGCGCTGCCGGGGCACCGCCGGCGCGTACCGCACCCGGACCTCCAGGGCGGCGGACGTGTAGCGGTCGTGGTCGGTGAAGTCGGGCGTGGTCGCGAGCAGGTCGATCGCCGCCGTCAGCTCCTCGGCCTGCCGGGTCGACAGGTACGCGCCCAGGTTCGCCGCCTCCATCACGCCCGGCCCGCCGCCGGTCACCACCAGCCGGTCGGCCCGCGCCAGCTCCCAGCCCAGCACCGCCGCCATCCGGTACGGCACGCTGCCCCGGCGCACCGCGTGCCCGCCCATCACGCCCACCACGGACTGCGGCCCGTGCGTGGCCAGCCAGGCGCGGGTGGCGTCGACCAGCGCGTTGTCCACGCCGTGGTCGTGCAGCCGTTGGCCGAGCGCCTCCTTCACCTCCGGCAGCGCCCCGCCGTGCGCCCGGAAGTGGTCGTACACCCGGGTGTCGTACATGCCGGCGAAGCCGCCCTCGGCGAACCCGTCGGCCAGGTCCTCCGGGGTGTACAGGTGCGACGGCTGGGTCGGGTACGGCAGCCCGGAGAACGGCGGCACCACGTTCGCGCCGCGTCGGACCAGGTCGGCGCCCACCTCGCGGGAGGCGAAGCGGCAGCCGACGAAGAGGGTGCCCGTCACCTCCGTACCGCTCAGGTCGGGGACCGGGTCGACGTCGAGGCGCAGGCCCTGGACGGTCAGCCCGGCCAGGCTGCCGCCGGTCAGTCGCTGCTCGAACGCGCTGCGGGTCTCGATCTCGGTGGCGCTGGTGTCGTGCGGGGAGAGCACGTCCGCGGGAGGTGGGGTCGGCACCAGGCCATCCTGCCCGCCCGGGTCAACCCCGCAAACCATCCGGTACGCACAGGAGCCCGGCGACGGGGGTCACCGGGCTCCTGCTCCAACCGGGTCCTGGGGAGGCTCCGGACCAATAGTTGTAGTGGAAAACACCACCCGTCGGCATGGGCCGCAGGTCCGGCCCCGCGAACCGCAGGTCCGGCCGTTGCGAACCGCAGGTCCGGCCACCGTGGACCGCAGGGTTCGGCGGCGCGACCACAGGCGTGACGAAAGCCTCAACCGTTCAGGTGGCCGGGTCTGCCGACCCCCTCGCGCGGCGCAGAGCGAAGCGGGTTGAATGGGACGATGCAGAACCTGTTGCCTGAGCCGCCAGCCACCCTCCTGCCGGCCCACGACGAGGCCGACGCCGCGCTGGCCGCCGCCCGGGAGGCCGGCGCCGACGAGGCGTACGCCGAGGTCGCGGCCCGCTTCCCGACCTACAGCGCGGGCTGGGGCGCGCTCGCGAGCCGGGCCCTGGCCGACGGCCAGGTCGTTCCCGCGTACGCCTACGCCCGGACCGGGTACCACCGGGGCCTGGACCAGCTGCGCCGCAGCGGCTGGAAGGGCCACGGCCCGGTGCCCTGGTCGCACGCGCCGAACCAGGGCTTCCTCCGCTGCCTCTATGTGCTCTCCCGGGCCGCCGGCGAGATCGGCGAGGCGGACGAGGCCGCGCGCTGCGCCCAGTTCCTGCGCGACTGCGACCCGGCCGCCGGGGACGCCCTGGCCAGCGCCTGACCCCTACCGAGCAGGTGCGGCGGCCGGTCCGACATC